>JAHFIF010000003.1:7392-17649 GCA_023246535.1 bacterium | reverse complement strand
ACGCGCTGCTGTTCGCCGCCGGAGAGCTGGCGCGGATAACGATCGGCCTTGTCCTCGAGATTGACGATCTTTAGGAGTTGCGGCACCACGGATTTGATATGCCGACTGGACGCGCCGCAAGCTTCCAGCGCAAAAGCCACGTTCTCGTAAACCGTTTTTTGCGGGAGCAGTTTGAAGTCTTGGAAAATGACGCCGATCTGCCGGCGCAGATGCGGCACCTCGCTGGCGCGGATCTCGCCGACATCCCAATCGCCGAGCAAAATTTGGCCCTTGGTGGGTTTTTCTTCGGCAATGAGCAATTTGACGAGCGTTGTCTTGCCCGAGCCGCTTTGGCCGACGATCGACACGAACTCCCCCGGCTGAACGCGAAATTGCACGTTCCGCAGCGCCGGCGTGTCATTCTGGGGATATATTTTCGTGACGTTCTTGATGTTGATCATGGTTTATCAGTATAGCACAGACCGCCGTTCGTCGGCATATGCCGTTTCCCTGAGTTTTTCCGCAACCCCCGCCGGATTGAAACTTACGCCGCTCGCATCCTGCGCAAAGATCTTGACGCTATCAATGAGCCCGATAAAAGCCGTACAACAAGCCGTCAGTCCGATATTGGTCGAACCGTCGCGCATGCCGGGATAGTTCGACGCCAAGACCACGTTGCCGACATTGCGCCCGTCGAGATAGCAAGCGACCGAAAGACCGGTCCGGCTGAATGAGATGGCCATCTGGTGCCATTTGCCGTCGCTGACCTTCTGCGAACCGCCGCAGCCCGATTCGGTATTGGCGCCGTTGCCGATGAGGAATTGCATGTACCCGCCGCTGAGGCCGAAACGGAAACCGTTGCCGTCGCCGGTATTGTTCACAAAATACATCTGGCCCGTGACGCTCGATGTCTTCACCCAGGCGGAGACGGTGAAATTGCTGTCGGCAACGCCGAAGCCTTTGGCTGTCTGAACCCAATTCGTTCCGGAAAAGCTCAAAGAATATTTTGAGGCGGGAAAAGGCGTGTCCGTGCTCCAGGTCGGCGTGTTGACCAAGGCGCCGCCGTTGCCGTTGCCGCTCGCATCGGCGGTCGACGTTCCGGAGCCTTCTTCAAAATCGTATTCCGCCGCCAAGCTCGATCCGATCGCCCGTGTCAGCTGGGCCTCAAAAGACTGCGCCCCGGCGATTCGCGCCTTGTCGCGCGCGGTCGAGGTCGAAACGATCGCGATCGTTGAAAGCAAGCCGATGATGGAAATCACGACCAAAAGTTCGACCAAGGTAAAACCTCGGCCGATCCGACCAATGCCGCCGTTGTTGATTTTTCCGGCGTTACTCATATTTTATTAGCACGGGTCTTGGCCGGTCGGCGACGGCCGCGACCCCCGATTCGTTTAGCGGAACGGTGTAACTGACGCCTTTTGTGTCCTGCGTGTAAAAACGGATATTGTCCAACTGGCCGACAAAAGTTGAACAACAGTAAGTGCTGCCAAAACGCACGATCGACGTGGACCCGATGACGTATGAACCTCCCAAAGCGACCTTCCCCGACTGTTGTCCGTCGATATAACACGTCACGGTCAAATCGGTGCGGCTGAAAGAACCCGCCAGGTGATGCCATTTGCCGTCGTTAACGGGACGCGTCCCGCAATCGCTCTCGGTAAACGAGCCGTTTCCGAGAAGAAAGGCGACGTTGCCGACGCTCACGCCAAACCTGAACCAATCGCTTGAATTGGTCGCGGCAAAATACATCTGCCCGGCGGCGCTGGTCGTCTTGATCCAAGCGCTGATCGTAAAATTAGTGCTGCCTAATCCCAGACCGCGCGCCGTGTCGACATAATTTCCGCCACCAAAACCAAGGGAATACTTTGAACCGGCATACGGCGTATCCGTGCTCCAATAAGGACTCCCGACCAGCGTTCCCGTGTTTCCGTTTCCGCTGAAATCACCCGCCGAGGACCCGCTCCCTTCTTCAAAATCGTATTGCGCCACCAATGAGGAGCCCAGGCTGTCATGCAAACTCCGTTCAAACGAGATTGCCGAAGCGATCCGCGCCTTGTCGCGCGAACCGGACATTGAAACAATGGCGATGGTCGAAAGCAAACCAATGATGGAAATAACGACCAAAAGCTCGACCAAGGTAAAAGCTCGGCGCGGCGTGTGCATATTTTTTTATTATAGCGCGTTCGCCGAGGTAAAGGAAAAAGCAAAAACCCCGATACAAGTATCGAGGTTTTTGCTTAGCCGGTGGTGAGAGTCGAACTCACGACCTCTGCTTTACGAAAGCATTGCTCTGCCACTGAGCTACACCGGCCTAAGCGGGTAATCCCGCCGCGACGGGATGTCCCTGGTACCAAATCCCTAAGCGGGTAACGGGAATCGGACCCGTGTCCCTTGCTTGGGAAGCAAATGTACTGCCATTGTACTATACCCGCACAAGGATTTGGTACGGGGCTTGGGAAGCACATGTACTGCCACACGTACTCTACCCGCAGACCCCGGAAATCTATCACAGCGTTGTTTTTTTGGAAAGCCTCTAGTTACCCCCAAAAAAATAGCGCCACCATTTTTGCGGATTACCGAGCCCGGAACCGCCGTTATCGTCGGAAACCGGGGAAAGCGGCGCGGTCACGGCGTCTTTAAGCAAGAGCACCTGTTCCCCGGGTTTTTGGTACCCCAGCTTCAGCCGCGCTTCTTTGTCAACAAACCCCGGCGAGTCGATCCGGGAGAAAACGTCGCTGTAATCCTGATTTTGTTTTTGCAAACCGGCGATCTTGGCCTTTAGGTCGCTCAGGTCCGAGGACACCTTGTTGCCTTGGGCAATTTCGCCCGCCAGCGACCAGCCGACAAAACCGACGAGCACCAAGTTGATCGCCAACACGATGCGCGAGCGCATGGCGCGGCGCCACCACGAGGTTGAATTGGCTCGCACGCGTCTCATGGCAATTCAAGGTCTTTCTTCGCCGCCGTTCGGGCGGCCGTTCGCGCCGGAACGGTTTTCTTAAGGCCGGCCAAAAGCGCCCGCTGTTCGGTTGGCGACAGCTTTCCGACCTTGTTCATCATCCCCTCGACCGGATCGTCGACGATCGGCGTTCCGCGCAAATAAGCGACGCGCAATTCGAGAATTTGCTTGTGCAGCGCGGCCGGGTTCATCATGTGCTCGAAGCTGACGTTCTCATTGCCGCTGAAAAGCTGGAAAGTGATCGTGCCGATCCCCGCCGTCATCTCAATGACGCCCTTCGACCGGTACGAAACGTCGGAGAGCGACTCGTACGGAACTTCGGAAACAATGCGGTCGAAAAAACCGCGGCGGTCGACGTCGATGACGCGCTGGTTGGTGACAATGAGCATGGTGCCGCGCCAAATGACGTACGAGCGCCAAAAATAAAAGACGCCGACGATGAGCGACGCGAAAAAGACCGTCTTGCCGACAATGCTGATGTTCCAATTCATCAAGTGCAAATTCCAAAGCGGCACAAAAAAGAAAAAGGCAAAGATGAACAAAAGCGACATCGCGGCGAACGGCGTGACCAGCCGCGCCGAATATTGCCGCACCACGTCCTTAACCTCTTCGTCGGAATGAAGTTCAACCCCCAGGTAGCGCATATTAGCGATCGTGATGTTTTTCGTGGACAAAGTGTTCGCGGAATTCTTTGCGGTGCCGGCGCACCAGGATCATCGCCTTTGCCACCTGGTAGTACATGTGCGCGTATTCGGGCAGCGCCTTGGCCCAGCCGACCTTCTGGTACTTGGTGCGGACGGTGAGCCCCTTGAGCAAGGTCGCGCCGTACGGCAAGCCGTTCGCCCGGCAATAATAGTTGGTCGCCGCCTCGATCATGTAACCGTGAATGTAGCGCTCGGGAATGTTCTCAAAAATATCGCGGCGCATGGCGCGTTCGCCGCCAATCAACGGCAGGAAGCGCTGGGTGAAATTGGAGAACCAATTACGGTCGCGCCAGCCGACGCACATCGCGAGTTTGCCGGCGAGCACCGGCTCGACGATCGCCTTGGCGTGCTCGGCGGTAAACCCTTTGAGGTCGGCATCGAAGAAGGCGACGTATTCGGCGTCGGTGTGCGTGACGCCGTGCTGCAGCGCCGAGGCCTTGGTCTTGCCGCCGACGTGCAAGGTGAGCTCATGAACGGTCGTCGCCCCGGCGGCGCGGGCGGCGGCGGCCGTGCCGTCGGTCGAGCCGTCGGAAATGACGATCACCTCGGAAAACAATTTCGACGCAACAAGCGGACGGACGACGTTGGCGACGGTTGTTTCTTCGTTGTAAGCCGGGACGATGGCGGCAATGCTCATATTAATTTTTGTTGCGCAGTTCGCGCATGGCAACGTCGTAAGCGACATCTTCGATGCGGCGCAGCGCGCCTTTGGCCTGGTCGAGCTTGGTGCGCAAATAGCCGGTCAAGCTCAAACCCATGAGCGCCATGACAATCTCGCGGCTCGCTTCGAGCGCCTTGTCGATCTTTTTAAATTCGCCCTTGGTCGCCCACTGCACGCACTTCCTGGCGATCTCGCCGACCGTGTCGGTCAGCCCGCCCAACACCGCGTCCGAATCCAATTCCAAATTTTTGATGACGCAAAGCGGCTCGCCTTTGATAAAGGCCAGGAACTGGGCGGCTTCGGCGTACTCCTCGAGCGCCGCGCGGTGCGGCCCCTCGGAAACGATGTCGGGGTGCTTTTTAAACACCGGCGCAAACCCTCGCTCCGACGCTTCCACTTCGGCCAGCAGCCGTTCGGCTTCGGGAACATCGTCGCGATGCAGGGCAAAGATCGCCTGCTTGGACTTGGCGAGCATTTCGTCGGAAGCCCCGAACAGCTTGCGCCGTTCAATGGCATAAGAGGCGTAAACCTTCGAGATCTTTAAGAAAGCGGCTTTGTTTATCATATGGTTGCAGTTTAGCAATAAGAAGCGCCGAAATAAAGGGGCCGGCAACGCCCGACCGGATTAAAATAACGGGGGCCGACCCCCGTTATTTATCCGCGTTTTTCCTTTTTTCAGCCTAGCGCACGATCAAAACGCCGATCTGGCCCATCATGCGGTGGTATCCTTTGCCGACGCTGCAGTAAAATTCATAGGTTCCTTTTTTGGGCGCCTTGAATTCGATCGTGTCGGTCTCGCCGGTTTTGATCGTCTTGGTGACGATCTTCGGATCGTCAAAGGTGATGTTGTGCACCCCGCCGACGTCATTGAAAACCAGCTTGATCGTGTCCCCCGCGACGGCGCTTATTTCGTTCGGCGCGTAAAAAAAGCTGCCGCCGGAAATGTCGTAAGTGAGCGTGGCGGGCGCGTGCGGCGCGGCCCCGGCGGCCAATTCCGCCTTTTGCGCGTCGGTGAGCGCCGGCGCCAAATGCGGCTTCATGAAGTCGTCGGCCATCGGCGGGGCAACATCCTTGTCTTTGGCGGCATACTCTTCGCCCGCCGCCGCCGGCGCCGCGCTCCGCGCCATCAGCTTGCCGTTCTGGATGAACAAGTAAACGACGGCCACCAACAAAATGACAATAATGATGATTGAGATCGATTTTGAATTCTTCATACTTTTGTTATAAAAAATTTTTATCTTAAAGAATACCACCTTTACACGCAACGTTGAAGGGTCGGAGGTGGATAACTAAAATAACCGGAACCGGACCGCTGGTTACCAATCGTTTCGATAAATGGTCCTGTTCCGATTATTTTTCTTCGCGCCAAATAACGGCAAAATGGCTGGTCGTTTCTTTAACGGTCAGGTCCTTGAGCAGCGCGGCGGAGTTGGTGTGCATTAAAAAATCGGGATGATAAAAATTGTTATTCTTCGCCAGCGACCCGAGCAGCCACAAGCAGGCCGGGCAATCGCTTTGCGACGGGTTTTTTAACGTTTCCATTTTATCAAGATCGCCGGCGACAATAACCTCTTTAGTGAGCGCGTCCATTTTTTCCGCCTCGCCATACGGAAGATAATGGGAAAAATCACTGCTCATAACCAAGACCGTCCCCGCTTTCATCTCCGCTTGCAGCAAGGCAAGCATCGCCTCTTTGTTGGCGCGCCAATAATCGATCCGGACGGCGAGCGGGGTGACGGGAACGCCGGGCAGGTAGTGCGCCAGAAACGGCGCCACGGCGTAAATGCCGTGCTCGTTATCGAAAAGCCCGGGCGCGTTGGTCACGAGCGGCGAAGCAACCAGATCTTTTACAACCACGGGCGCGGCGCGCACGTGCCCGAAGAACGTTTCATAATCGCCGTTCACCGTGCACAGCGCGGTCGGGCATTTATTGTAATGGTCGGGCGAGAGCAAAATAACGTTCGCAACCTCTTGGCCGGCCAGCGCCTTGACCGCGACGGCGTCATCTTCGGCGGCCACCAGGTGATGCGGCGCAATGACGGCATGAATTGTTCCCGTCCCCTTGGCGGCGGCGCGACGGTCGGCGGCATAAATCCCTTCCATGAATGGCTGCGGCGAGGAATACGCGTTGCCGTAGCGCACGGCGGGAATTGAAAAATTTCCCGCGCGCGACATCGTCGTGCCCGGCGGCGCGGTCGGCGCGCCGATCGTCCGAACGGCGAAAGCGGCGGCTGCACAGACAGCCGCCGCGATCGCGATTAAAATTATGATCTTATGTTTCATTTTCCGGCAAAAAGGATCTTGTACCAATAATTGACGGCCGGCTTCAGCGACTTGGCGACGTCGTTGAAGGCGTCAAAGGTATCGCCCGGCTTGTAGAAATTCTTCTGCCAATCCTCGTCGGTCATCCGCTGTCCGCCGTATTCCTTGGTAAACTCGTAATGCGAATAGGTGAAACCGACGGTGAGGCGCGGACCGTTGGCGTCCTCGACCGCCGTGAAAATGACATACGGAACGCCGGTGCCCTCGTAGAGGATGTGGAGCGGGTAGCTGGAATCTTGCCCGGTATGCACATCGGCGATGATCGCCGCGCGCTTGTCTTTGGCAAAGAGGACCGGGCCTTCGACCGGAACCGGGAGCGAATCGACCAGATCCATGGTCAGCACCTTGCGGATATTTTCCCAATCGCTGGTTCCGTCGATCGAATTGGTGGTGCACGATTTGGCCGGATCGCTGGGGTCGGCGTTGGTGACGGAAACGACTTTTTCATTCAGCTTGGCATCAGCCAATTCTTTTTGCGAATACTCAATGACCGTATCCATCATCGCAATAAACCTCTGGAGCGGGAATTGGTTGCTCAAGCGATACCCCTGTTCGGTCAGCCCGGCATCGGTTTTCTTCGCCAGGTAGCTCAGGCGCGCGTAAGCGAGCAATTGCGGTTCAACGTAGCCCTTGGGCGGCTCCGGCACCTTGCGGTCGTCGCAGCCGTCCCCGCCGCCGCCCTTTTCGGCAAAGGACTGCTTGGCGTAAAGAATGGTCGCGTGCCGCAGTTCGGTCCAAAACCCGCTGGCGTTTTGCAGCACCTTGGCCTGCCAAGCCAGCGATTGCATGAACGGCGGCAATGATTTCAAATTCGTCTTTTGCCAATCGAACAAGCCTTTGATCGTCCACAGCCAGCCGGTGTAAAGATTCTTCATCCAATCGGCATCGGTGTAAGTCGCATTTTCAGCCGCCAAATCTTTCATCGCCTTGTCGATGGCGTGCGCGTTGCTCGGCTTGTAGAAATCGAGTTTGGGAATTTGGCTTTTAGCATAATCCGAACCCAAGAGTCCCATCACCTCCAGCGACGAAGCCATCGGCGGCAGCTTTTGATCGTAACCCGGCTTGAGCGCTTCGTCCCCCTGCGTCAGCTGTCCGGTCCAATACGAATCGAGAATGAACTTGCCGCTGAAAAAACGCATGCCTTTGGTATTGAGCAGCACATCGGCGCTTTGCACGACACCGACCTCAGGATAGTTGGCCTGCATGTCCTTGATCTTGGGGTTGTGCGCCTTGGTCAAATAGCTCATGATCGCCGCTTCCTTGTCCGGCGCGTTTTTGGCGACGTCCAACGCCTTCAGATAATCGACCGGCATCAGGTCGTCGCTGCCGCCGACCAAGAAATCGATCGCCGCTTCCAGCCGATCATAATCCTTGGCCTGGGCGGGGTTCTCGGCCATGAGCTGCGAAAGGCCGAAGGCGTAATTGGTCAGGTCGGCGCTTTTGACGAAGAACGGCAGCATGATGTACCACTTCATCCCGCGGAAGTAGGCGCGGCGCAATGACGACGAAGTGTAGGTGGCGCGCGGCGTGAACTGGCTGAAGTCCACCTTGAAATCGATCCCGACCTTGTCGGCGTAATCGGAATACTCCTTGGCAAAAACTTCCGGCACGTGCAAACCGCTCGCGTCATAGGCATTTTTCAGGTCAGCAAGAACAACTGCCTTGTCCGCGCTGCCCAGATCGAGCTTGCCGACAAAGGTCGCAGCGTTGTCGTAAGTATCGACCGTGCCGTCCTCTTTCGTAAAATCGGCCTGGACTTGGGCCGGGTCTTTGGCCGAGCCGTCAGCGTTGCTGTAGCTCGCGGCGTTAAGCGGCTGCGCCGCCGTTTCAAAAATGGCGTATGGCACAGCGAAATAATTCCGCACCTTGGTCCACTTGGCCTTGTCGGCCGCATTCGCGGCGGCGCCCAAATGTTCGTCGGCCGCTTCGTAGAACTTCTTGGACAGATCGGTCATTGCCGGATAAAAGACCGTGTTCTCCATCTCCTTAAGCAGCTCGGTGTAGATGTTGTTGTAGGCGTTGGTAAAAACGTCGGCCGAGTAAAAGACCGCGTTTTCCGGCCGGCGCAGCTTATAATCGGTATTCCCGCTCACCGCGTAATAAAGATCGGAAAATTCGCGGTCGGCGTTTGGTTCGCGGTACGAGATTGGCCGGATCGTCGTGTCGGCCAGGTCCTTGATGACGAATTTGTTGGCGGCCAGCAGCTTGAGTTCGGCGGCGGAGAATTTAAAACCGTAAGCCTTTTCCATGACGGCAATGTTCTTGACGTCGCTCAAGCTGAAGTCCTTGGCCACGGCGGCATTGATCGCCGCTGGCGGCGCCGCGTACGCGACCCGGTTGCCAAAACCGTCCGGCGTGGTGACGGGCGCGTTCACATTCGCCGCCGGCGCGTTGGCGTTCTCGTTGCCTTGGAGCGCGACCGTCTGATCGGCCGGATGCAAGGTCGGGAATTTCTCGGTATCGATCTTGTAAACCAAAGCAACGGCGCCGACCGCGAGAACGGCGATGCCGACGATCGAGAATATCTTGAGCCCCTTGGACATAAAAAATGATGGTCAATAATTTTCTTAAGGATAGCACCACGCCGCCAAACAAAAAAGTCGCGACAGTGGACAGAACGGCAATTGACCGCCCCGGTCTTTTCCGTTAAGGTTGCGCCGTTCGCACCCTGACAACCGAGCGAAAGGAACCGATGATCTCGATCATATTTTCCGTCGACGAAACGGGCACGATCGGCGCCGGCGGAAAACTGCCTTGGCACCTGCCGGCCGACCTGCGCTATTTCCGAAAGCTGACGATCGGGCACCCGATCATCATGGGCCGAAAAACCTTTGAAGCGATCGGCCGGCCGCTGGACCGGCGGACAAATATCGTCATGACGCGCCAGCCGATGTCGATTGAAGGCGTCGTCACCGCCGCTTCGATCGAAGAAGCCGTGCGCCTGGCGCACGGACACAACCAAATTCGACCGGAAGAAATATTCGTGATCGGCGGCGCGCGAATCTTCGAATTAGCGCTGCCGCTCGCCGACCGCCTCTATATCACGACCGTGCGCGGAACGTTCGCCGGCGACGCGCGCTGCCCGCCCATCAATTTCAACGATTGGCGATTGATCTCGCGCGAATGCCGCGCGCCCGACGCTGAAAACACCTGCGCCATGGAGTTCGCCGTTTACCAACGATCGGTCTGAACAAATCCCCCGCCGGGCCTCGCCGCAACGCGAGGCCTTTTTATTTAAAAAATAACCGGGGATATCCCCGGTTATTTTTACTTCAACGGTTTGTTCAGATCCGGCGGCGCGGAATAGTCAAACTTGACCGACCCGACGATCGCGTTTAGCTGGTCGGCGGCAACCTCCTTGGTCGCCATGATCGCGGCCATTTTTCCCGTTGACGATCCGGTGGCCGCCGGAAAAATATACGCCGTCAAACCAACCGCGGCATCCGTGTACATGATGCCGGGAACGCCGGCCACGGTAACGTCGGTCGGTTTGGCCGGAACATCGGCCTCATGCGCTTTCGCCCAATCCAAAACCGACAAATTTTTTGGGTTGGTCGAAACCTCGACGGTGAGCGCGGGCCGAAGGGCGTCTTGTTTGTTTTTTTGATAATCGGCGTCGCCGCTCGGCGTGC
>JAHFIF010000003.1:0-7382 GCA_023246535.1 bacterium | reverse complement strand
CGCGTTGGGAATTTGCACGCTAAAGCCCCAAACCGGATACCGATACGTCGTGCTGGTCGGAGCCGCCACGGCATTCTTCGGCTCGGCGGCCGCGCCGGTAGCCGGCGACGCCGCGCCCGAACCGGATGCCGGCGCGGGAGTCGTCGGCCGCGCACACCCGGCGCCGAGCAAAACCACCGCCGCCAAAGCCCCGATGATCGAAAAAGTCTTTTTCATACGCTAAGGTCGTAATTTTATTACGCCATCATGATAACATTTTTGAGCGAAAGGATACAAAAATACCCATCGTTAAGATGGGTATTTTTGGTGCCCCGGGTGAGAATCGAACTCACGACGCTCGGCTTAAAAGGCCGACGCTCTAACCACTGAGCTACCAGGGCGAAATGAGGAGTAAAGCAGAAAAACCGATGTTTTTATGCTTTCTCCGAACGAGCCTTGGTATCCGATGATACCAGGGCGTATTAATTCCCGCTTTGCGGGAAGGTAATTTGATAATCAAAAACAAGTATGTGAAGAAGATAATATCGCATTTTACCGATTAAATCAAGGGGCTAACGGCGGCGGCGCGCAAGTGAAGAAAATCGCGCCAAACTGGCGATTTCATCGAAACAACTTCAAGTACTCCCCCGCCACCCGTTCCGGCGCATGGTGAGCGGCGGCGGCGATCGCTTTTTGGCGCATCGGCTCGAGGATTTCGGGGTGTTCGTCGATGCGGCGCAGCTGCAGCGCCAAACCGTCGGCGTCTCCGGGATTGAAGAGCAAACCGTTCTCTTCATCCTTGACCATCTCAGGGATGCCGCCGATCGCGGCGGCGACCGCCGGCAAACCGCAAGCAGCCGCCTCGGCAATGACCATGGGTGCGTTCTCCTCGCAAAGCGACGGCACGATCAGGACGGTGGCGTTCGCGTAGGTGCGGGCCACGTCCTCGGGCGGCAGTTTGCCGCGCAGGCTGATGTGCTGGTCGCGTTGGCGGCGCAGCAGCGGCATCATGCTGCCGTCGCCGACAATGTCCAGCTGCCAGCGCATGTCGTCAGGGAGCCGCGAAAGGGCGGCGAGCATCAGGTTTAATCCTTTATACGATTCAAGCTGGCCGACAAAAAGGAAACGGCGGACGGCCTGCGGCGCGGGCGCGGCCGGGGGCGCCGAAAGCGACGGCAAAGGATTGATCACGACCGCCGTCTTTTGTCCTTTGAAAAATCCGCGCGCGGCGTAAAAATCCAACAGCCATTGCGACGGCGCGGTCACGGTGGCGCGCGAATGCAATTTGCGTTTTAGAATCCAAGCGAACGGTTTGAACCAGATCGAAGGCTTTTGGCCGCGGATGATCACCCCCGACGGCACGGCGTAATGCACGGCATGGACCGTAAAGACCGTCGGCACTTTAAGTTTGTCGCAAACTTTGGGCAGCCGGTACGAAATGCCGTTAATGTTGTGCAAATGAATGGCGTCGGGGCCGACCGTTTTCACCACTTTTTTAAAAACGCGGACCGGGTGGCCGCCCCAAAAATTTCCAATATACCAAAGAGCGCGGACCAAGGCGTTGTGTTTGTGGTCGTTCCGGTACCAAAAAAAATTCAACGGAAAAAACCGAAAGACGCGAATGCCGTCTTCCTTCCATTCGCTCACGCCCAGCGATCGCCAGCCGACGAACGGCGCGGTGGTCAGCACCGAAACCTCATGGCCGAGCGCGGATAGCGACCGCGCTTCGTTCGCGACCGCGCTCTCCGCTCCCCCGCGGCTGTGCGGCGGGTACAAATTGTTGACGATGAGGATTTTCATTAGGGGTTAGTGATTAGGGTTTAGGGATTAAGAAAGATTGGGTTTTGACTAACCCCTAACCTCTAATCCCTAATCCCTATTTTACATTTTCTATGATGATTCGCGCGAACTTTTCCGCCGCGTCGGCGGGAAACAGCGCGGCCATGTTTTGCGACAAGGCAAGACGGCGGTCGCGATCGGCCAGGAGGCGCAAAATGGTGTCGGTAAACTCCTGGTCCGAAGCGTCGGACGCGATCACGACGGCGGCGTTCCTTTCTTTCAGGTAGGCCGCGTTCTTTTCCTGATGACCGGGATTGGGCACGAGCACCGGCGGCAGGCCGAGCACGCCGAGCTCGGTCAGCGTCCCCATGCCGGCGCGGCTCACCGTCAGGTCGGCAGCAGCGTAAGCTTCGGCGATCTCCTCGTTCATGAACTCCACGGCCGCGTAGCCGCTCTTCGGTTTCATCATGACGAGTTTGCCGCGACCGGTCTGGTGCAGCACGTTGTTTTTCGCCGTCAGCGCGTCAAGGTTGCGCACGACGCGTTCGTTCAAACCCAGCGCGCCGGTGCCGCCGCCGAGGACCAGCAACGTCGGTTTGGACGGATCAAGGCCCCAGCGTTTCAGCCCCGCCGCGCGCGCGGCGGCGCGCTTAACCGGATCAACGAGCACAGCGACCAGCGAGCGCACCGGATTACCGATGACGCGCACCGGCTTTTTTCCAAATTGCCCCGCCGCGGCGTCGAAGGCCGCCGTAATCACGTTGGCGTCGTAGGAAGAAATGCGGTTGGCGAGTCCCGCTTCGACATCTTGCTGATGAATGATCGCGCGAACGCCCAAAAGCTTGGCAACCATGATGAGCGGGACTTGCGTAAAAGCGCCGGCGCTCACCACCGCTTTCGGGCTTGTTTTCAAAACGATCAAAATGGCGCCAATGACGCCGGCGGCGGCGATGAACGGCGTCATGAGCGACCGCCAATCAAAATAGCGACGCCATTTGGCCGAAGCGATCCAGTGGTATTCGATCCCCAAGCGCGTCACGACCTCGCGCTCAACGCCGTGCCGCGTGCCGACCCAGACCGGCTGAATTTTCGGATCGATCTCCTTGAGTTTTTCGATGGTGGCGAGCAGCGGCGTGACGGGTCCCAGCGTGCCGCCGCCGCAGAAGATGATTTTCATGGCCAAAGATTAAACCTTAAACATTAAACGTTAATGTTTAAACATTAAATATTTAATGTTTAATTTTTAATATTTTATTTTTTTCTAGCCGCAATCAGCATCTTATTCTGCCGGCCGATCAATTTGGCGACCACGAACAACCCGCCCAGCCCCAGCCGCACTATCCTATCCTTAATTCCGTTTCCGCGAAAGATGCGGCCCGGTTCGGTGGCGGCGCCGGCGATGGCCGCGACCTGGAAACCGTTTTCTTCCAAAAGACGGGCGACGGTCGCGCGGCGGAACAAGACCAGGTGGTGCAAGCCGTAAAAGGTCGCCGCCGGACCGCCGATCCCGAGCTTGGCGAGCAGCAAAACAACGCGGTCCAAAAGCGCCGCCTCGTCCGGCGTCTCGATGAAGATCCAGCCGCCGCTTTTGAGCCGGGCGCGGCAATCCTCGATCAGCTTTTGGGGATCATTCACGTGTTCCAGCAGGTCCCAGAGCGCGATCGTGTCAAAACCCGTTTCCGGGATTTCGCCGATCGTCCCGGGAAAGACCGGGACGCCGATCTCTTGGGCGCTGCGCGCCGCGGCGCGGGCGTTCAACTCGCACCCCGCCGCCGCGCCGCCGTCGGCTTTTACCAGCTTGAGGAACAAGCCGGGGCCGGAGCCGACATCGAGCGTCTTCCCGAAAACTTTGCAAAAACTTTTTGCCCAAATGAAGCGGTCGCGAATATCCTTTCCTTCCGGCGTTTGCAACGCGTTCGCCCCCCAGAGCTCGCGGTAATAAGGCTCGCGTTCGCCAAGCACGTCGTAGCGCTGATAAAAGTCCGCCAGGTCCGCGGCGTTCGGCATTGGCGACATCTGCAAAAGTCCGCAGCCGCGGCAACGATAAAGGAACCTTCCCGGGGCATGGGGAGGTTCGTAAACTTTTTTCAAATTTTCATTATGGCAAAGAAGGCAGGGCATATTCGATTTTTTCGTCATCCTCTCCCCCTTGAAACCGACAACACGACGCCGATCGAACACAAGTTCATGACCATCGCCGTGCCGCCGTAGCTCACGAGCGGCAGCGGCACGCCGGTTAGCGGCATCAAGCCGATCATGGCGCCGATGTTCAAGAACGACTGAACCGCGAGCCAACTGACGACGCCGATCGTGACGAGGCGCCCGAACGGATCGCGGCTTTCGCGCGCGATCTTGAGGCCGCGGAAGAAGATGGCGGCGATGAGCACGATGAAACCGACGGCGAAAAAGAAACCCAGATCGCCGGCGATGAGCGAAAAGATCGAATCGTTCATGACCTGGGGCAGATACGAATCCATCTGCTGCGGATTGACCAGCCCGATGCCCCACAGGCCGCCGGCGCCGATCGTCAGGAACGACTGGTTGATCTGGTACCCGATGCCTTGCGGATCAAGCTCGGGATGCAAAAAAACGGTGAGCCGCGCCGCGCGGTACGAGGCTGATTTGGCGAAAGCGAAGAACAGACCGCCGCCGGACAGCAACGTGGCAAACAAGTAACTCACCGGCACGCCGCTGGAAAAGACCATGATCAGGAAGATGGCGGCTAAAATGAGCAGCGAGCCAAAGTCCGGCTGAATCGCCAGCAGCACGGCGGCCGCGATGAACATCAAGCCGGCCGGCAAGAAAATCTGTTTCGGGGTGCGTCCCGGCGCCGCCGCCAGCGCGGCCAAATAAACGATCATCGCCAGTTTCAAAAATTCAACCGGTTGAAAGGTAAAAAAACTGCCGACCATGATCCAGCTTCGCGCCGTGCCGAAATTGGCCGCAAAGGGCGGAATGAAAACCAGGATCATCAAAAAAAGACCGGCAAGCATGACATATGGCGCCGCCTTCTCCCACCGGCGATGATCAACGCGCGAAAGCAGCCACATGCCGATGAGCCCGGGCACCGCGCCGGCGAGGAATTGATGGCGGACGTAGATCCAACTGGAGTGATAATGATTGTAGGAAAGCGGGCCGGAAGCCGAAGTCAGCATGACCAAGCCGAAAAAAAGCTCGATCAAAACGAGTCCCAAAAAAACCCTGTCCACCGGTTGTCGTTTATTTCCCATTATGAGGAGCTGATGAGGTTTCTGGCGAGTTTATCGATCGTGCCCGCACCCATGACGATGATGACGTCGCCGGGTTTGGCGTTGGCGCGGAGCATCTCTTCGGTGCGGCGCAAATCGCCGCCCAAGATCGGGCGCGGGCTTTCCGGCCGGCCGCCGATCAATTCGGCGAGCATCGAAGACGTCACGTCGCTCGTTTCGCTGTCCTCGCGGCCGGCCACGTCATAGATATCGGAGAGGATAAGCAGATCGGCGCCGTCGAAGGCGGCGGCAAAATCGTTCATAAGCGCCTTGGTGCGATGGCGCTGGTGCGGCTGGAAGACGAGGACGATCCGCCGTCCGGGATAAAATTCACGGGCCGCTTCCAGGGTAACGCGAATGGCGGTGGGATGATGGCCGTAATCGGAAATTATTTCGGCGCCGTCCCATTCCCCGAGCCGCTCAAAGCGCCGCCAGATCCCGTGAAAACCAATGAGCGTTTTTTGGATCGTCTCAACGGGAATGCCGAGCGTCATCGCGCAGCTGATGGCCGCCAAGGCGTTGGAGACATTGAAACGTCCGGGGACGGCCAGCTCCATGGTTTCGGGCGTCTCGTCCGCATGACCTGGGCGAACCAGTGAAAATAATTGCAAGCCAACACCGACACTTATTTTGTCGGCCATGAAGTCGGCTGTCTCTTCGATGCCATAGGTGACCGTGTTGGCATGATGGACCAGGTCGTCGAAACTGACCTCGTCGTCGGCGTTCACAATGAGCGTTCCGTCCTCCGGCAAAGAATCGACGAAGGTTTGGAACGTGCGGACGATATGCTCGAGGTCGGAAAAATAATCAAGATGCTCCTCTTCAATATTGGTCAGGACGACGATCGACGGACGGAGCTGAAGCAAATGCGCATGGTAATCGTCGGCTTCAACAACCAGCCAATCGCTTTCGCCGATGCGCAAGTTGCCCAGCGGAAAGCCCGGCACCTTGCTGCCGACGACAACGGTCGGATCGAAACCGGCCGCCTCGAGAATAAGGCCGATCATGGCCGTGGTCGTGCTTTTGCCGTTGGCGCCGGAAACGGCGATCGTCCGTTTGTCGCGCGAAATGGCGCCGAGCGCCTCGGCATAGCTCATTTCGGGAATGTTGCGGCGGCGGGCGTCGGCGCGCTCCGGATTTTCAAACGGCGCCGCCTCCGTGTAAATGACCATGTCCGTTGCCTCCGGCACGCCATGGAGCTGATCGTAGTTAATGGCCACGCCGTGCGCGATGAGCTCGGCGGTTATTTCCGTTTCCGCCAGGTCGGAACCGGTCACGGTCTTGCCTTGGGCCGCCAAATATTTGGCGATCGCCGACAACCCGATCCCGCCGGCGCCGATGCAGTGGATATTTGTCGCTTCGCGCAGTTTCATACCTCTTAAGAGTATCATTTGAACGGGAAAAGGGAAGTGCTTTTATATTGACAAAGATCGTTTGTTGCGATTAAGTTGCCTTTCGCACCTTTTCAACAAAAAAGAGAAAAAAGGAGCCAATCATGCGCATTCCCTGTTCCGACGAGATCGTTCTGTGCGACGAAATGATCGACATTCGGCCTATTTTCAACGACTGGGCCGTTCAACGCCTTGGACACATTCAGCAGCTCGGCCAAACGGCGCGCGTTTTTTTGGGCGGCAAACACACACGCCTCGAACACTCGCTTGGCACGTTCGCGCTCGCCAAAAAGCAATGCGCCGATTGGCGGCGCCGCGGACTGATCACGGCGGAAGAAGCCCGCATCCTCTGTCTCTTTGCATTCCTCCATGACATTGGGCACTTCCCCTTTTCCCATGCCATCGAACCGCTGCTCGACGGCGGGCATCATGACAACGGCATCAACATACTCTTTCGCATGAGCAAGGCGATCGCGCAATGCGGCGTCGACAAGGCTGAGCTCGAGAACTGTTTGCGCGAAAAAAATCCCCTCGCCGCCGCCGTCCACCACGGCCTCCTGGGCTGGGACAAGATCGATTACTTGGTCCGTGACGCGCACCACACCGGTTTCGGCGGCTCGCCGGAAACAAAATTGATCATGGCGCACACGCTCCCCTGCGACGGCCGGATCGTCGTGGAAAAAACGGCGCTCCATGAAGTGCTTCAGCTCAAGAACTTCATGTACAGCATGTACATGCGCATCTACGAACGCTCCAAGGTCGCTTACGCGCGACGGCTCATGCAAAAAATATATGAGTGTTTGGTCGCGGAAGGAGTATTTCGATCAATGATCCTCGAATCGCTGACCGATCCCGAATTTGAAGCACAGTGCATGCTTTCGAGAGATGAAGATCTGCGGCATCTCTACGATATTCATATTGGCATCGGCAATTTGCCGCAAACCGGACTGCTCGTCTGTCTCCAGGGGCTTGGCAGCTATTACGA
>JAHFIF010000135.1 GCA_023246535.1 bacterium | reverse complement strand
GCTCCAAATATCACGGGCGCCGCTCGGCTGTTCCCAACCACTCCCGACATCAACGTTGTTTCCCCGATTAAAATCGTCGACAAGAGCAGCGACGGCATTGCGCGGTGAAACCAACAAGATAAAAATAACCGCGACTCCAACAGCGGCAAAAGACAAAAAACCCTTACTTAAAATCCTTTTTATCGTCATGTCGATAAATCTAATTTAAACCAATTATACCATTGATCCAACTCGAGTGCCAAAGAATGACTCGGTGATTTATTTTACCAAAAACTCGATCGTCGGGCTCCAGGCCATTGTCCCGTCGCGCTGAACGCCAAGGCGAAGATAATGGTAACCCGTGCCAATCTTGAACGAAGGCGTGAAAGAAAAACTCTTAACCGCCTCCGCCCCGGCCAGCTTCGCCTGATACGGACGATCGTCGAGCGTCACCGTAACCGCGCTGCCAGCGGCGATCCCGGCGATCGTCGGCGTCTGGCTTTTGGTTGCGAAGGTCTGCGCCAACGGTTTGCCAATGAGCCCCGCCGACTCCCCGATCCGCGCCAGAAGCGGCGCGAACGGATCACCGGCCTCAATCGGCATCCTAAACAGCGTCGGCTTGGAATATTTTGAAACCTGGCCGGCCACCGACTGTGCGACGGCGGCAAACGCATAGCTCGAATTCGGACGGATGCCAATGAGCGTCGTGCCCATGTCCGTTCCCCAACCGCCGGGCGTCAACAATTCCGGCTCGGCGACGAAAGTGTTTTCCGGCGAAACCCAGGCGCCGCGCTGCAATTCGTAAATGCCGATCGCCGTGGCCGGGTCGTTGGCGCCGGAAGAAGCCGTGACTTTGATGATCTGTTTGTCGACGATCTCAACTTTTGGCGGCGGCGGCGCGACCGGCGGCGTGCGCACGCACGGATAGGTCTGAACCTGGCCGAAGGACCGCAAACCCTGGGCATTAACGGCGACCACATACCGCCCGCAGGTCATGTCCGGGTCGGCTGGCACGACATTTTTTTCGTCGATATAAGTCGCCTTCGGATTGTCCGTCTTGGAAATAACGCTGCGACTTAGCACGCTCCAAAGTTCGAAGGCAACGGCTTGCGGATCGCGGTTGGCAAAATACCAGCGCACTTGCGTGGACGAGATCACCTCGGCGCGCCCCAGCGCCGGCGCCTTGGGCGGCGCCGCCGCGACGCCGGACGGCGCGATCAAAAATACCATGGCCATGATGATCTTTTTCATACTCTCGTAGATTATCACCAATTTTCACGAGGCGACAGCCCGGCTCAGCTGGCGCGCCGCCGCGTGAAAATTGACCACGCTTGCCGTCCGTGCTAATTTTGGCGCAGCCAAAAGGAGCGTCACATGCCGCATCTTGTTGATGAACGACTGCAAAAAACCGAACTTGCCGACGGAATGATCTTTTACACGCGGGCGGCGCAATCGGCTTTATACCTGCTCACCGCCGGAGCGATCAAACAAAAGATCCTCTGGACAAAGAGCGCCAAAAGCGAACCGCACGAATCGTTTTCGCTGTCTCATTTCGGCCGGAGGAGCCATCTCGAGGTCATCAACTTCATCGCCTATCCGTTTGGCATGGAGCTGGCAACCGAAAGCAAACACCCCAACGGCGACATGGCTTCGGTGTTTCGCCGCAGCAACGTCAAGCGCCGCGCCGAACGCATCAAACGCCTAACCGCCATCCCGCACGCCCGAACGATCATCATGACGGCCAGCGACGGCACGACCAGTTTCGAACGCTTGGGCGCCGAGTCGGGAACCGGGCCGCACCCGCCGGCCTCCCCGATCGATTGCGCCGAAGTCGGTTTTTACCTGGCCGCATTGGCCGGACTTGAGCACGCTGCCGAAACCGATGGAAAATTCACCTTCACCCCGTAACCCCCGCCCCAAACCGCAGCCTCCGCCGTTTGGGGTTTTTCATATTTTTTCATGAGGCGCCGCCTCGTAAAAAAATATGAATCCCTTGCCCACCAACCGGCTTCCGGTTCATAAAAATCATCGAAAAGACTTGATTTTTAAACAATTTTCTTCAAATTTCATGAGACGCCATCTCGTGAAAAGCTTGGAACTTGACCGTGAAATGAATTTTTGATAGGATTCTAGCGTTATATGAAAAACGACATCCACCCCACCTATTTCCCGGAAGCGAAGATCATCTGCGCTTGCGGCAAAGTTTATACGACCGGTTCGACGCGCGAAGAGATTCGCATCGAGCTTTGTTCGGCCTGCCACCCGTTCTTCACCGGCAAGCAGAAGCTCGTCGACACCGCCCGCCGCGTTGAAAAATTCCAGGAACGCTTGACCAACAAAGCCACGGTCGCCACCGGCAAGAAGGTCAAGGCTGCCAAGCGCGCCGTCAAGAAGGCCGAGAAAATGGCGAGCGAGGAAAAAGAATCCCAATAGCTATCCAAAAAGCAGCGCCTCAATTGGTGCTGCTTTTTTATTCCACGGATTCGCGATACCATTATCACGAACAACCAACAATCAAGGTATGGACATCCCCGCCGAAATAAACC
>JAHFIF010000050.1 GCA_023246535.1 bacterium | reverse complement strand
AACCACCCTGCGACGTACTGTGCTTCTGCGTTTCACGTTTCATGACTTAGCTCCTTGGCGACTGCGTAAAGATGGACAACCACGCCCATCCTGTATCCAGGATATAACGACTGGTTTTTTTATGCAACCCCGCGCCTCTCATCCCTTAACAACGTCATGATCAACTCGCTGTTATATTCGACCGGTTGGAGCGTGTCAATCTGCGTCTCCTCGGCGAACTTAATACCGCTGTGGAGCGCATATAGCATTCTCAATCGAGCGTCAGAGATTCGCTCTTTCCAGAATCTGGAGCCATTCCTGCTGAGCGCAACCTCAAGCGGCGCTAGCAAGAAAAACAGCCTCGTGTCATAACCGTAGCGCTTGAAAAAACTCACCATCGACCGGTAGTCGCCGGGGCGCTGGAAGGTATCGTCAAAAATTATCGAGTACCCCCCTTCGGCAAGCGCGACGACCGTCCGACGAATGAGCTCGTACTTAAAATCAATCTCCGCATCAGTATACTGGCAGTCGAATGAAACATGGGCGAACATGTCGGCTGACACATACCCCAACTTCTCGCCAGGACATGATTGGAGCAAGGCCCTGCCAACCGCATATGCGATCGTTGTTTTGCCGATGCCGGCCGGACCTCGAAGGGATATGGCTTTCATTTAATCACCTTTTTTCCGATTTGAGGATTCCGTAGATAGCGATATCGTGAATCACACCCCTTGTGACCCCTGCTTGGCGCATGGTCCCTTCATGGACGAAAGAGCACGACGCCAACACTTTTCGCTCGGCCTTATTGCCCGTACTGACATAGGCAACCAACCTTCTCGCTTTAAGTCTTATGATGACATAATCCAGCAATAAGCGATGAGCCTGCAGCCCATAGCCCCTTCTGCGCATTCCTGGAATAATCGTGATCCCGATCTCATAGTGATCGAACGCGCGCGAACGATCGGCATATCCGAAACCGATGTATCTGACCCCGCGGACAATCAAAAAGAGATACTTGCGATTTTCTGCTTGAGAAACGATCCTCTTGCGAAGCGTTTCATGGCCCGGGACCCGCGTTCTCTGAAAACACCCCATGATGTCCGGCGAACCGAAACAGCGTTGCAGAAAATCGATATCTTTCTTGCTATTCGTTGCCTGTTTCAGACTGATCATCACCTGCCTCCTTTTGTTTAAGCAAGGGGATTCCCAACGACTCATATACGCGCATTTTCGATAGCGCAAGATTCCTTGAGTGAGTGTCGCAACCTTGGAACTGCACTGGATTTCCATACTGGCCGGGACACCCGCCTTGGCACACCCAGAACAACGGACACCATCTGCAACTTTGATTGTCAGCGATCGTGTGCGTCAATCTGACGGTTGCGATCCTGTTCCATATCTCTTTGTAGTTGCTGTCATGCATATGACCAAGACACGCCAACTCTTCACCGAATCGATCTTGGAACAACGAGCAGTATGCCACCCCCTCAGGGCCAAAGGTGATGAGACCGAGGTCATGCGAGCACACAGGGTCTTCCAGCCGTTTTGCTTCTTCCGTTGGCGGCAGAGGCCAATCAAACACCTGCGCGAAAGAAAAACGGCCCACTCCGTGATCATGACTTTCAAAGAAAGCATGAAACTCTAGCGCAGCGCTAACCACCTCTTCGACCCGGATCGTGAGATCATTGGTCCAGCGTCCTGTGACAGAAGGGATTTCTACCGTCCAATCGCTTATCCCTAAATCAGCAATCGCGCCGCACACCCTCCGTATCTCATTCCTGTCGAGCCAATCGTCGGTGAGCATGCTGATGACACGGACATGAATTCCGGCTTCCAAATATTTTCCAATATTCGAAACGATCTCGTCATAGCTGTCGACTCCGCGCAACGCATTGTGTGATTCCTTGGTGCCGTCGAGGCTTATCTGAACGCCACGCGCGAACGGATTATCCCTGAGCAATTCGATCGTGCGATCCTGATGTTTCCAGCCGTTCGTATTCAGAACCACGGGAATGCGATTGCCTTGCGTCAATGCCGCTACGGCGCACTCCAGTTTACGATGATCTAACGTTACTTCTCCGCCGGAAAGCCGCACGCACTCTACGCCAAGCGCGGACAAATTGTCGGCCGTTGCTTCTATCTGGCCTTCGGAAAACGGCTCCTTGATGTCTCCGGGGAACCGATAGCAGTGACCGCATCTCATGTTGCAAGATTGCGTAAGGTGCCAGATTGCCTGCCGGCAAGGCGCGACAAGCCCGTCGACCGTAATAATCTGACCCCTTGTCTCATCGCCTTCAGATCGATCGCGGTCGAGCGATATGATTTCGAGAGCGTCGCGATCTTTTTCTATGAAATCTGCAAGTCCTTGTATCGCGGGCAATGCCGTCAGGCCATTGCACTTTGACAACATCTCGAATATCTCTGGTGTCAAAAAGTACACGACACCGAGCCTGGTGACGGCGACATGGTCAGCGCCACTTTCGTATTTGCAGCCGGAACGCCTGCGCATAATTACGCCATCTCGAATCTTTGGGTACATTTTACGCCCCTTTATATCTGCGTCAGTTGTTAATGAACCACCACCTGAACACATCTTATTATCCCGTAAGCCACCTTTTGTCAATCGCTAGCGAACTGAACGAAATTGTGTTTAAAAAATTAAATCTAAAAATTTTATAGCCCCACACTCCCCGTCGCTGTAACCCCGGCCGCGCCGCGTTTGTCTTGGGCTTCGACGTAGATGCTTGGCAGTTTTTGGACGCTGCCGTTGTTGCTGTTGCCTTTGAAGGTTGATTGATCGATCGTCAATTTACCATTGAGATCGTTCGCGACCATGAAGATCGAGCCGGAGCCGAGTTCGTTGGCGGTGTTATTGGTGAAAGCGCTGCCACAGATATTAAGATTGTAGCTGTTGCCGTCGTTGTAGATGGCGCCGCCCAGGCCGCCGCCGGTCGTTCCCGACTTGGCCGGATTCATACCGCGACCGGTCGCTTGGTTGTTGGCGAAGGTGCTGTTCACGATCGTGTACGAAGTGAACAAACCGCCGATTGCCCCGCCGTTGGCGCCGGAATTATTTTCAAAGACGCTGTTCACGATCGTCGCCGGCTTGGCCAATCCGAAAGTATAGATCGCGCCCCCGGCCAGGTCTTGCGTCGTTGCGCCGGAAGCGTTGGTTTGTACGCTGCCGGTTACTTTAAGATTGTAAGCCTTAAAGGTTCCGCCGCGCACATAAACGGCGCCGCCGCCCAGCACGCCGTGCAACGATCCTTTGCCAGCGCTGCCGCGGCCGCCCGAAAGCGCGATGTTCTGCAAAACCAAATGCGGCGCGCCTTGGATGTCGCAGCGCGGCGAGGTCCAAACCAGCGACTCGTCGCAGGTGTTTTGATAGATGATACGGTTCGCTCCTTCAGCGGCGAGTGTGATCTTATTACCGCCATCGAGCATGACGCTGCCGTCCCCTTTTCCGCCGTTATTGTAAATTTTAATTTCCGGGACTTTGATCGTGAGCGGATCGGCGCCACAATTAAAAGTGACCGCGCCGCCTTTATGCATGGCGTCAATAACTTTCGCGGCCGTGCAACTCGCCGCCGTGCCGTCGCCGACCACCGTCGTCGGTTTGGAAACATCTTCCGCGCCGGCGCCCGACGGGACCGCGCAGCGACCGGACGCAACGACCAGCGACTGAGCAACCGGGACGGGCGGCGCCGGCTTAGTCTCCGGTTTTGACGGCGGTGTCGGAACAGCAACCGGCTTTGACACCGGAACATTCGCGACCGCTGGCGGCGTTGGAACATTCGTGATCGGCGCCGGCGTCGGCGCAACGGCCGGCGGATTACCGATCGTCGACGGTTTGACCGGCTCTTGAACGATCGGCTTGGGCGTTTCTACGACAACCGGCGGCGCCTTTTTTAAAGCCGGAAAAACAACATAACCAACCGCCGCGCCGGCCAAAAAAATGACGGCGACGACGATGAGCGGGGAAAATCTTTTCATAATATAAGCAGGTTATTTCAACCTCTCTTAGCCTACTCCGTATCGAATAAAATAAAAACAGCGGCCCGGGACGGACCGCTGCGCGGAAAGGACGGGCGCTACGGGCCCGGCTGGCATTTGACGTTGGAAACTTTGACCGTGAATTTGAGGCACGAGACGCGCTCGGATGAAGAAAGAACCAGGTCGTCGGCAACAAAGTTATTGACGCGCACCGCGCCGCAGCGCATCTTCATGATCTCGTCGTGCGCCAAACGAAGCGCCGCCTTGGCGTCCAGCGCGGCATCGCCTTCGGAGCTGGCGCATTGGATCGACATGATCGCCTCGCCGTCAACATACCCCGTGCCGGTCGTGGTCACGCCGAAAATGGCAAGCGCTTTTTGACGGTTCGCCGCCTCGGAATTGTCCGGAGCGCGCGCCGCGCCGGTCGCCGCGCAAGCGCCAACGTTCAAAGCAAAAACAAAGAGCCAGTATTTCATTCGGTCCTCCATCGAAAATCGCGGCCGTTCGGGCCGCGCCGTTGCCATTGCGATACAACATCGAACGACACTGCCATCCTACATTAAAAACCGTCTTCGTCAATGACCGAGGCTTAGCCTCGAGGCTAAGCCTCGAAAAAAACCATGAACCAATTACCGAGGCTAAGCCTCGGGGGACAGGAAGAAAAAACCATCGCGCGCGGCGATGGTTTTTTCTGTTGAGTTTTATTCTTCGTCTTTTCCTTTGGCTTCCGGTTCGGGCTTTTCCTCCTCTTCTTCGATTTTAAAGCCGATATCCACATCCTCGTCGCCGGCGATCGAAACGTCTTCGCGGTTGGTCGGCGGCATGCCGGTGGGACGAGCCAAGGCGGGAACGCTTAATTTGCGCTTCAGCTCGTTGGCCACTTTCTTGAAGTCGCAAATTTCCTGAATGCCGGAATCCATGTCGCGGATGATGATCGTGCCGTCGAGGATCTCCTTCTGGCCCAAGATGATCGTAAAGCGGGCGCCGCCCTTGTTGGCCATTTCCAGCTGCTGCTTCAATCCGTCTTTGGCCATGTTCGAAGAGGCGGAAACGCCGGCGCGGCGCAATTCTTCGACCAGGCCCAGGGTCTTTTTGCGCGCGGCTTCGCCCAATTGCGCGACGAACACGTCGGGACGGCCGTCGATCTCCTTGTCCAAACCCTTGGCGCGCATGCGCGCGACCAAACGCTCGACGCCCAAGCCCAAGCCCGCGGCGGGCGTCGGGCGGCCGCCGATCATTTCGACGAGCGCGTCGTAGCGCCCGCCGCCGCCCAAGGACGACTGCGCGGCTTCGTCGTCGCCGGCCGAGTAGAATTCAAAAACGGTGCGCGAGTAGTAATCAAGGCCGCGGACCAAGAACGGATTGAGCGCGTAGGTGACGCCCGCTTCGTCGAGGTATTCAAGGACGCGCATGAAGTGGTTCTTGCTCTCTTCGTCCAAGGAATCGAGAATTTGCGGCGCGCCTTCCTTGACCGGTTGGCACTCGGGCATTTTGCAATCCAAAACGCGGAGCGGATTTTTGGTGAGGCGGCGTTTGTCATCCTCGCAAATTTTCGAACGGTTGGCGCGGTAGTATTCAACCAGCTTGTCGATGTAATTCTGGCGCGACTCCTTCGTGCCGATCGAGTTGATCTGCACCGTCGCTTCCAAACCCAGCGCCTTGATCAAGTTGTAGCCGATCGTGATGAGTTCGGCGTCGACGATCGGGTGCTGCTCGCCGAGCACTTCAAAACCGATCTGGTGATGTTCGCGGAAACGTCCGGCCTGCGGGCGGTCGTAGCGGAAATTGGGACCGTGGTACCAAAGCTTGACCGGCTGCGGCTGGTTCAGCATGCCGTGGTTCACATAGGCGCGGGCGACCGAGGCGGTCATTTCCGGACGCAGCGAAACGTTTTCTTCGCCTTTGTCGATGAAGGAGTACAATTCCTTTTCCATGATGTCGGTCTGCTTGCCGACGGTGCGCAAGAACAGCGCGGTCGGTTCCAGGATCGGCGTTTCAATGCGGTCAAAACCGTGCGCGCGGGCGAACGAGCGCGCCAGTTCCTCGGCGTGCTGGACGATCATGTACTCGGCCGGCAGGATATCCTTGAAACCGCGAAGGGTTTGGATCTCGGTCATGCCTTTTTTGGGGGCGGCGGCGGCCGGAGCCGCGCCGGCGGTTTGCTTTTCATCCTTGGCTTTTCCGCCCATGGCGGATCCGCCTTTGGCGGTCATCGGTTTTTTCACAATTTTCTTAATGGCTTTCTTGGACATAAAATTATTTTTATAATCCATGACAGGAATTAATCCTTAAAATTTATAGGTTGGCGTTTCAAACCAAGCGAGCGACGAGATCGGCCAGCCGCGCAGCATGACCCGGCCGACGATATTGGCCCGCGGCACCGGCCCGAAGATGCGCGAGTCGAGCGAATTGGGCCGATTGTCGCCCATGACGAAATATTCTTCCGTGCCCAGGGTGACGGTTTTTTCGCCGGCGGTCACGACCGAAGATGCCAGATAGGAAGATTCATCGAGCGCGACGGTCTTGCCGTCGAGCGTGGTCACGGTCACGCGCCCGCCGGAAATGTCGATCGTTTCGCCGGGCAGACCGATGATCCGCTTGATGAAGAACTGCGACGGATCGTTGGGATAACGGAAAACGCAAATTTCGCCGCGCTTGGGTTCGCGGACGCGGTACGTGATCTCATCGATGATCAAATATTGCTTGTCTTCGAAATTCGGCTCCATTGAAGCGCCCTTAACATAAAAAGGCTGAACCAAAAAATAGCGGATCGGGAGCACGATCGCGGTCACGATGAGCGCCACCTGGATAAGTTCCCCGGCCGAACGCAGAATGCGGCGCGCGAGCGGTTCGCTGTCGCCGGAATAAGTCACTTTTTCTTTAGGCAGAATGGACATGTATTTAGGCTCGCGAATAATCCTATGGACGATGCTGGGATCGAACCAGCGACCTTCCGCGTGTGAAGCGGACGCTCTAACCAGCTGAGCTAATCGTCCAGAGGACTAACCACGAATATCCGATTATTTCGCTTATTTAAGGAATATATCATAATTTTGTCCCCCTTGCAAGTCCCAAGGGCGTTCATTTGAGAAGCCGGTGTTACCTTGATATAATAGGCTTAACGTGGTAAATTCGATATTCAAGTTATGCGCGTTCCTAAACTCGATCTTCGCACTCCGGAACAGAAGGATGAGCCAAAAAAGCGGCTGGGGCGGTTCGCTGTTTTTTTTATTGTCCTGACGCTCTCGATCGGCAGCATCGCTTTCTCCACCAACGTCGTTTTCTCCGACCATCCGGTGATCGACCTCGGCGCCAACACCTTCTTGGGCCAACTTCGCGCGCTGGTTCGCGCCGGCGACCGCAAGCTGGTCGGCGAGAGCGATGACCGCGTCAACATCCTGATCCTCGGGATCGGCGGCGCCGGACACGACGGCCCGGAACTAACCGACACCGTCATTGTCGCCTCATTGAAACCGTCGACCGGAAAAGTCGCCCTGCTCTCCATCCCCCGCGATCTCCTCATGAACACCGCGGATTACGGCCAGGTTAAACTGAACGCCATCAACGCTTACGCCGAGGCCAAGAACAAAGGATCGGGACCGGCCGTTGAAGCCGCCGCGCTTTCCGCCGCGCTCGGCGAACCGATCGATTATTGGGCGCGCATCGATTTTAACGGCTTTGAGAAAGTCATCAATACGATCGGCGGCGTCGACGTGACCGTTGACCGCACCTTCACCGACACCACCTTCCCGCTCTCCGACGCGTCAAACCTCGTCAAGACCGTCTCGTTCGCCGCCGGCCCCCAGCACATGGACGGGAAAACGGCGCTGGAATTCGCCCGCTCGCGCCATGGCAATAACGGCGAAGGCTCGGACTTTGCCCGCTCCAAGCGCCAGGAAAAGATCATGCTGGCCGCGCGCGAAAAACTCCTCAAAGCCGGGACGCTCTTGAACCCGTTCACGATGGACAGCTTGTTTGAAACGGTTAAGGGCTCGCTCCTCACCAACCTGCAAACTTGGGAAACGATCCGCTTGGCGCAAAACATCTCGGGGATCAAAACCTCGGACATCTCCATGCACGTCATGAGCGATCAGAATATCCTGGCCAACGGCATGACCGACGAAGGATCGTTCGTCCTTCGCCCGAAGAACAACGACTGGGGCAGCGTCATGGCTTTTGCCGCCGGCGTCTTCGATACGCCCGCCGAAACCGGCGCCGTTCCGGCCGCGTCCGCCGCCGCGGCGCCGATCAGGATCGAGGTCGAGAACGGAACCTCGGTCGTGGGATTGGCGCAGCGCACCGCCAACTCGCTCATGGCCGCCGGCTTCGCAGTCTCCAAGATCGGCAACGCCCCGGACCGCGCTTATGACAAATCCGTCATCTACGACCTGTCCAAAGGCGACCATAGCGACGCCGTCGGAAAGATCCGCTCGGTCGTTAACGCCAACGTCGCCGCTTCCCTCCCCGTCTCCAT
>JAHFIF010000049.1:740-8546 GCA_023246535.1 bacterium | reverse complement strand
TCGCCGACAATTCCGATTTCAACGGCCGGATCGTCGAAGCCCCGACGGCGGGCGACGTTAAGTCCGAACTCGACGGCGGCCGCCCGGTCATTGCTCCCATCAACGGTTTTACGCTCGGGAACAAGAACATTCCGTTCCTGCCGACCGCTTCCGGGTATCATATGTTCGTCATTATCGGCTATGACGACGCGGCGCGGGAGTTCATTGTGAACGATACCGGCGACCTGATCGACGGTCCGGGACACCGCTACGGCTATGACGCGCTCATGAACGCAGTCCGCGATTACGACTATGCCGACAAAAAGACCGACGGCCCGGCCCGTTTAATTTTCACTTATCCCAAACTGGCGAAAACCGCCGACAGCCACCGCATCTATTTCTTGTCGGGGAACGTTAAACGCTATGTGCGCGCGCCGTCGGTATTCGCCGCCCGTTCGTGGAGCTGGTCCTGGGTTAACGTTGTCGCGCCCGATTGGCTTAACGGCTTTAAGGACGGGGCCGCCATCGGTCCATAAAAAATGCAAGCGAGCCCGGTGTCTGCCGGCTCGCTTTTTGCTATACTGCGAGCATGAACAAAATAAAGAAAATCCTCAAACGCCTCGGTCCGGGTTTTGTCACCGGCGCGGCCGACGACGATCCGTCGGGGATCGCCACTTATTCCCAGACCGGCGCGCAGTTCGGGTATTCGCAGCTGTGGATCGCGCTGTTTGCCATCCCGTTCATGATCGCCATCCAGGAAATGTGCGCGCGAATCGGGATCGTGACCGGGCGGGGGCTGGCCGCGGTCATCAAGGAGCGTTTCGGACGAACCGTCCTTTTTGGCGCGGTTCTTTTGCTGCTTTTGGCGAATACCGTGAACATCGGCGCCGACCTCGGCGCCATGGCCTCGTCCGCGCAGCTGGTGGCGGGCGGCAGTTTCATCGTTTGGCTCATCGGCATGGTGATCGTGATCCTGGCGCTCGAGATCTTTGTTTCCTACAAAACCTATTCGCGCTATTTGAAATATTTTGCCATGTCGCTGTTCGCCTACGTGGCCGCCGCTTTTGCCGTTAAGCAGGATTGGACGCATATCCTGCGGGCGCTGTTCGTTCCGTCGCTCCAGATGAACAAGGCGTATTTTTTCAACCTGGTCGCCATTTTGGGCACGACCATTTCGCCCTACCTGTTCTTTTGGCAGGCCAGCCAGGAGAATGAAGAACAGGTCGCCGAGGGGCGGCTCGCGGCCATGGACCAAGGCAAGCCGAAAGCCGTCCGCGGCGACATCAAGCGGATGCGTTTCGACACGGCGGTCGGCATGGTCTTTTCCAACGTCATAACCTTTTTCATCATTGCGACGACGGCTTCGACCTTGGGGCGGGCGGGGATTATGAATGTGTCGACCGCCACCGAAGCGGCGGCGGCGCTCCGGCCGCTGGCCGGCCCGTTCACTTCGATCATCTTTGCTTTCGGCGTCATCGGCGTCGGGCTGCTGGCTGTTCCGGTGCTGGCCGGTTCGGCTTCTTACGCCGTGGCCGAGACGCTGGGCTGGCGTTCGGGGCTGTATCGCAAGTTGCGCGACGCGCACGGTTTTTACGGCATCATCACGATCGCGACGCTCGTCGGGATTCTGATCAATTTCATGGGGATCCCGCCGTTCCGGCTGCTGTATTACGCCGCGGCGCTAAACGGCGTCATTGCGCCGGTGCTCATGGTCCTGATCCTGCTGATCGCCGGGAACAAGCTGGTGATGGGGCGGCATGTGAACGGAAAGTTAGCCAAAATCTTCGGCTGGTTTGCAACGGCGGCGATGTTTGCCGCGTCCGCCGCGCTCTTCCTCATCCATTGACCTGATGCCTCTTTTTCGGTTATTATTAAGGCGATATGTCGCAAGAAAAACACGTGATCTCGATAACGACCGGCACGATGATCCGGGCGGTACTGGTCCTGTTCGGCGTTTGGTTCGTTTATGCGACGCGCGCGTTGATCGGCGTGCTCTTGGTTTCGATCCTGCTCGCGGCCGCGCTTGATCCGATCGTCGATTGGTTCGAGAAAAAACGCATTCCGCGCTCGGTCACGGTCACGCTGCTTTATGTCGTCATCTTTCTCCTTCTGGGCGTTTTGCTCCTGGCCATCATTCCGCCGATGATCGTTGAATCGCGCGCCGTGGCTGATAATTTCGGCGGCATTTGGAAGCGCGTGGTTTCGAGCTTTGACGCCTTGCGCACGATCTCGGCGCGGTACGGCCTCGAGGCCAGCTTTCAGAGCAGTATCGATGCGCTCAACGATTCTTTTTCCGGCGCCTTTGCCAATTTGTTCTCGACGGTGACGGGCGCCCTTTCCGGCATTGCTTCGTTCTTCGTCATGCTGGTCATTTCTTTTTTTCTGGTCGTTGAAAAGGACAGCATCAGGAAGATCGTCAATTCGCTCTTGCCGCGGCATCATCATGAATACGTCGGTTCAATGCTCATTAAAATGCAGCACAAGGTCGGGCAGTGGCTGATCGGCCAGCTCGTGCTCATGCTCTTTATCGGCATTCTTTTCTACATCGGCTTGCTAATCTTCGGCGTGAAGTACGCCTTGCTTCTGGCCGTGCTGGCGGCGGTTTTCGAGATCGTGCCGTATCTCGGGCCGGTGGCGGCGGCGGTGCCGGCGGTTTTTTTCGCGACCGTTGATTCGCCGACCAAAGGCATTTTGGTCCTGGTCTACTATTTGCTCATCCAGCGCGTCGAACACATGCTCTTGGTGCCCAAGATCATGCAAAAGACCACCGGCCTCAATCCGATCATGGTGATCTTGGCGCTGGGCATCGGTTTTGCCGTCGGCGGCATCGCGGGCGGCATCCTGTCAATCCCGGTCGCGTCCGCTCTGAACGCCCTCTTGAGCGACTACTTGGAGAGGCAAAATAAATAAACCGCATGAATTTTAGTTTTTCCCCGGTTTGGCGTCGCATCTTCTCGTCTTTGCCTTTTTTGGCGACGGCGGTCATTTTTGCGGCGCTCTATGAAGTTTCGCGCGATTCGAGCTATTTGCCGTACGCGGTCGGCGTGATCGGCGCCGTGGTTTTGGCGGTGAGCGGCACGCTTTGCCTGCAAGCGCTGTTGCGCGGTTCGGCCGTGGCCCCGGGGGCCATGCCGGCGCTCTTGATCGGCGGCGCGACCTTTGCCTTTGTTTTCATTGAAGAGGCGGCGCTGCGGATCGGCGTCGCGGCCATGGCCTCGATCTTGTTCCTGGTGCTGGTCCGTCATTTGGCCGAATCTTCAAAACTCGAGGGGGCGGCGGCTGAGCTGCGCGCCCTTTCCGAATGGAGCGCGCTGGTCGCTTTGATCGGTCTGGCCGCCGGTCTCTTGGGGGCGATCACGTTCTTGAACTGGAACGAGTGGCTGGCGGCGGTCGTGTTCGGCGCGGTGGCGACTTATTCGTCGTTCACGCTGGCGCGTCTCGGACGGGTAACCGGCATTCTGACGCCGGTGGCCGTCTCGGTCATGCTCATTCAGGGGTTCGTCGTGATCGTCAGTTTGCCGACTTCGCACTGGGTGGGCGCGGGGCTGATCGGCGCCGTTTCCTATTTGCTCTTCTCGGTGCTGACGGTCATGCCCTTCGGCTCGCTGAAGCGCGCGATTATTTCTTCAGGCGCCATTTGCGCCGTTCTTCTCGCCACGGCTCGTTGGCGGTAGCTAAAACTATGCAACCTGAAAATATCATCCGGGTTAAAAAAACGGTCTTCCTGGTCGGCGTGATCGCCATGTCGCTCGCCGCCGGCGCGACCGGCGCGGCGCTCATCGCGAGCGAGTTAATCGGCTCGCTCCCGCTTTCGTCGTCGTCCGTTTCCGCCGTCCCGGCCGCGCGGCCCGCCGTCAAACTTAACGTCACCAAGGTTGATCTGGCGGCCAAGGGCACGGCGGTTCTTTATAAAAAGAAGATCGGGACATCGCCGCTCGATAAAATATTCTTGCCGAACGATATCGTCGGCGGCGGCGCCGTTCTCACTTCCGACGGTTGGCTCATTACCTCGGCGGCGGTTCTCGCCGGTCATGGCGACTTGGTGGCGGTCTTCGGCGATCAGAGTTCGGCCGACGTCGACGCGGCCGCGGCCGTCCGCGACGAGGCCACCGGTTTGGCTTTCGTGAAAACCGACGCCCATGATTTGGCGGTCGCGTCTTTTGGCGACGACACGGCGCTGGCCGCGGCCGATCCCGTTTTCAGCGTCAGCCCCAACGCCGTTGTCGCGGCGTCCGTGCTTTCGCAGCGAACGCTCCCGGTCCAGGCCAAGAACGATTATGTCGAGTCGACGGAAAAACTGGCGCGGCGGATCGCTATCGATCGCGACGGCTTGACTGGCGCCCCCGAAGTTGACGCCTCCGGCGCGGTGATCGGCACGGACATGGGCGACGGGACGATCGTGCCCGCCTCGTTCATCACCCAAGTTTTGCGCGAGCTCTTTAAGAGCGGCCGCATTGTCCGACCGAACGTCGGCATGCATTTTGTGAGCTTGGACGGCTTGCCGCATGCGCATGATGCCGGGCTGCCCGCGAGCGGCGCTTTGGTGACGGGCGGCGCAAAAAACCGGCCGACGGAAAAGGGGAGCGCGGCCGAAGCCGCCGGCCTGAAAGAAGGCGACGTGATTACCTTTGTGGAACATGATAGAATAAACAATGAAGAAACTCTGGCCGAGCGTTTTCAGGATTACGCGCCCGGCGCCAAGATCGAGCTGACCGTGGTTCGCGACGGCAAAGAGATAAAATTGCCGCTCCTCATCAAATAACATGCCGCAACCGCATTTTGGGAAAATCGCCCTGAGGGGCTGGAAGAAGATTTTGCTTTTCAGCCTGTTGGCGATGGTCGTCGCCATCGGTTTGTCGTTCACGCAAAAACTCAAGTATTCTTCGACCATCCGCATGCTCATCATTCAGCCGTCGTCGCTCAACGTCGATCCGTACACGGCCATCCGGAGCGCGGAACAGATCGGCAACAACCTGGCCCAGGTCGTTTACACCACCGATTTTTTCACCAAAGTGACGAACGCGCCGAATTTTGCGATCGACCCGACTTATTTCCCGGACAACGACGCCAAGCGCCGCAAACTGTGGAGTCAGACGGTTTCGGTCAGGGTGGAGAACGGTACCGGTCTTTTGAACATCACCGTTTACCACCCCAACAAGGACCAGGCCACGGCCATCGCCCAGGCGATCGGTTATGTCATGACCAACCAAGGCGCCAACTACGTCGGCGGCACAGCTTTGCAGATCAAGCTGGTCGACGAACCGCTGGTCTCGAATTTTCCGGTTAAGCCCAATTTGGCCGTAAACGGTTTCACCGGTCTTATCCTGGGCGCGCTTTTCGGCGCAATTTATGTAATTTTAACCGATAAATCGCGAAAATATTTGGTTGAACATCCGCCAAATTTCGCTTAAACGTCGATCGGTTTTGTACAGCAAGCAGAGCGGCCTAAAGCCGCTTTTAAGTTACCGAAAATCGACTATTGACATTTGCGGCGGTTTGTGGTAAGTTTGCACATTCAGTTTTTGGCTGGTCTTGCGCCTTAAACAACATTTTTGAGAACATCGAAGGGGCTGTTCGCGCGTCGAACATCCCCTCCGGCGTTCTCGTTTCCATCATGGAAACGTCCCGAACGCAAGTTCTCTAAAAGCGGAGCGTATCCGCAAAATTCCGAAACATAGGGCCAAGGCCCGGGAGGATCCGATGCATTCAGTTTCATTTTCGCTAGGCAATCTCATTACCGCCGGTATCGCACTCATCATCGGTGCCGCGGTCCTCAAGATCGTTCTTCATGCCAGGAAGCGCTGGAAGGAAATGGACGAGGGGATCGGCGACGCGCACGCGCGGATCGATGCCATGGGCACCGAGCTCAAGAAGTTCCTGCCGGCCGAAGCCAATCTCGAATTCGACCCGGCCTCCACGCAGAACATCGACAAGCGGTCGGTTCGCGAGCGCTTGGGCAAGAAGAAGACGTGGATCATCCTCGGCTTGGCCTGCCTCGGTCTCGTGGCCGCGCAATTCGTGATCGGCTCCGACGCCGACGCCCCCAAGGACCATGCCCGCCCCGGCAAACATGCCAAGGTCGTGCAAACGTCGGGCACCGAGGACAAGACCGAGGCGCCCGCGGCCAAGGCTGATTTGTGCGGCAAGTGCAAGCCCGACATGCCCGGCGGCGTCATCGATACCGCCAAAGACGGCTACGTCTTCGCCGACAAATGCGTCGGCGACGGCGATTGCGCTTCGTGCAAGCCGGTCGGCTGCGTCGGCGAAAACGCCTCAGCTCCTCCGAGCTGCAAGACGTGTTCGCCGGACGGCAAGTAAGCTCATCTGGTCGGCGGAATTGGAGAACGCTCCTTTTCCGCCGGCCGCATTCTTTAAAAACGTTTTGCTTTGAAGCGGTGTGGTATGCGCGTTCTTAGAAACCCTCCTTTCTATTGACGTCACATATCGCACCACTTCACAGTCGAAACCCATCACCGCAACGGTCAAGCAGTTCGACTGCGTTCATTGACCGAAACAGTTTCACAAGAAGGAGAAGGACCATGAGGAAGATCATCGTATCCGTGTTCGCGTCCGTGTTGTTGTTGGCCGCCGTGAAAGCCAATGCTTTTACCGCCGACCCAAACATCCAGGCCTGCAAGGACTCCGCGCAAGGGGCGCGCTGGGACGAAACCCGGCCGACTCCGAAGTGCGTGTGTCCGGCAACTCACTTCAATTTGACCGAGCCCGATCCGGTCGCCAAAAAGGCGGTCACCAGGGCGGTCGATCGATGCGAGTGGCGGGATATCAACAAGCGGGCGAGCGCCAACAAGCCGAAGGAGAAGGTGGAGGCCAAGCCGGTCGCGGCCGCTCCCGTCCCTCCGCCGGTTTGCTCGGCCAAGCTCGGCACCGTCAAGTCCAAGGTGGACGAGCCGGCGTCGAACGATATCGAGTGCAACGGCAACGTGAGCCTGATCGAACGGATGTCGGTGAGCTGCAACAACTGCAGGCCGCCGCGGTCCAAGGACATCACCGTAGCCAAGAAGCTCAGGACCTGGACCGAGCCGGTCGAAGTGAAGTTCATGGAATCCGACCAGAAGAGTTCGGTCGTCACGGTCACGTTCTTCACGTCGAAGGGCAGCGTCGAGGCGCAGTACGAAGTGGTTTGGGTGGCCAAGACGCCGCCCGCGCCCGTCGACTCGCCGGCGAAGATCGCTTGCGAGGGGCCGCCGTCCTACGGCAAATGGAGTCCCGAGACGCAAACCTGCATCTGCATGCTTGTCGATAAGATCTTGGTGAACGGCGTTTGCGTGGACAAGCCCGCGCCGCCGCCCGCCAAGAAGGTCGTCGAAGGGACGATCGTCCATCCGTACGTCGAAGCGATCGGCAGCTACGGCTATTCCAAGTCGTTCCACTCCGACAACTACGGGTTGGGCGTGGGCGCCGGTTTCGACGCCAGCTCCTTCGTCCGGATATACGGCGGCATGGGCCTCGAGCTTCAGGGCGGCACCAAACTGGATGCCAACAAGAAGCCGGTGGTCCTTTCCGACGGCAGCGTTGACAAGCGGTCGACCTCGGCCTATTTCACGCTCGGTCTGCAGCTGCACCCGGTCGAGATGCTCGGCATCAACGTCGGCGTCGTTCGCCAGATGCGCGGCACCACCGGCGGCATCACGAACGCCTTGAGCGTGACCACCAGCGGCAGTTTGGGCGCCAGCGTCCTGCTGCCCATCGATGGGGCCACGTTCGACCTCGGCGCCGACTTCCTGGTCGGCACCCACCAATTCCAAAGCTTTGCTTCGGATGCGGAGATCGGGGTGATCGTCAGGGCCAAGGTGTGGTTCTTCAATC
>JAHFIF010000049.1:0-730 GCA_023246535.1 bacterium | reverse complement strand
GACGCGTGGTCGAGGTCAAGTAACGGTCGTCGTCGGAAGCGAACAGGGTCGCCTGTTCGCTTCCGACGCTATTTTTCCGAAACATGCGCGAAGACATCAAGCGATGCCCTTGCACACGTTCCTGAAAAATTCAGCGAAAAAATTCACAAGCAACGGCCATAAGGAGGCCAATCATGCATACCGCAACAGTTTTCGGAACAGGTTTGCAAACGTTCAACAAAGGAGCCGTCATGAACCGCATCGTCCTCACCGCATTGTGCATCTTCGCAACCCTCGGCATCGCTTGCGATACCGAACCCACCCCCGCCGCTGTTGGCGACGCCGGTTCCGGCCTCACCAACACCAACACCGATACCGCCACCTCGACCGCCTCCGGCACGGGCGGCAACGTCGCGGCCACGGGCGGAACGGTTGCCAACGGCACCGGCGGCGCGGCTGGCAGCGGCGGAACTTCCGCTTCGTCTTGCCCGACCTGCACCAACACCGGCACCGGCATCACGATCATCGTGAACGTGAGCGGCAATGGCGGCGCAACGTCGTCCGGCGGAACGTCCGCCGCTTCGACCGGCGGCACGACCGCCACCGGCACTGGCGGCGCAACGTCGAACGGTGCGGGCGGAACATCGACCGTCACGACCAAGCTCTGCATTCCCGGCCAAAGCATCGCCTGCACCGCGGCCACCGGCAACGGGCGCCAAGTCTGCAGCAATGACGGCATGAGCTACGGCTC
>JAHFIF010000048.1 GCA_023246535.1 bacterium | reverse complement strand
CGTTATCGGCATGGGTCCGGGCACGGGCGCGCGCGATCTTTACTTTGGCCGCGCCAGCGCCGGCACGATGGCGATCGCCGGCGCCTTCGACGGATCGTCGCCGGGCAACTTGATCGTGACCGGGAATTTGCAAGTCGGTTCCGACGGCACGGGTTCCAACCCGCCGGGAATTTTGACGCTTGGTTCGTCGACGGCCGGTTACGGCGCCGGCAATCCGACCGGCATTAACGGTTCGATGTATTACAACGCGGCCGCCAATAAATTCCGCTGTTACCAAGGCGGTGCGTGGATGGACTGCATCGGCGGTACCGGCTCGTCGCAATGGTCGACGAACGGGTCAAGCATTTACTATAACGGCGGCTACGTCGGTCTGGGTATTGCCAGCCCGCAGAACAATTTGCACGTCTACGCGCCGGGCGCGGGCACGGACGGCGTCGTGGGCGTGGAAATCACCAACACCAGCCCGGGCGGCGCCAACTACGAGCTCAACGCGACCGATTCGAGCAGCACCGAACTCGCAAGCGGTTTTGGCATCCGCAACAATGCCGCTAATTCGTACGTGTTGTCCTTTACTGCCGCCGGCGCCACCATTAATCCGCAGGGCGGGGTGACGAACGTGCTTAGCTATTTGGCCGTTCAGGCGCCCAGCCAGAACGCCGTCGTCGATATTTACGGACTTTCGTCGAGCACGGATTACGGCGTGATCGAGACTTCCAGCGCGGGCGTATTGAATAACCCCGACGATCGTTCGCTGTACATTCAACCGAACAACGGCGACGTTTATATCGGCAATGCCGGTTCGGCCACAATTTTGCAAGGCTACGTTACCGCGCCCGGCTCTGGCAATGGCAGTGAACAGTTCGGGTTCAATAGTAGTGCTTCAGGAGACAGCGCAATTGCTTTGGGCAATGCAGTTGTGGTTTCGGCGGATGCCTCGACCGGTATTGGCCACAATGTGACCATCGGCAACGCGGGGTATTGCTGCAATATTGCGATCGGCAACAATACTTCGGTTTACGGATATAATTCGCTGGTCATGGGTGAATCAGCCAGCGCCGGCAGTTCGGGGAATCCCATTGACGCGGATGTCTTGCTGGCAGTCGATAGCTCATTGAGTGGAAACAACGCGGTGGCGATCGGTTACGGCATTGTTTCGACCAACTCCAATGTCGTGCTTTTGGGATCGGGCGTTGTTTCGAACGGCGACAATGAAATGGTCGTTGGTTCGGCAGGCAATCCGATCTATGACATGTACCTTGGCGAAGGTCCGCGAAATCAAACCCCGCTCCCGGTTACGATCCATGCGACCGCCGGCCAGGGCACTAACACGTATGGCAGCGATCTGCGCTTCGCCGCCGGCCAGGGGACGGGCAACAGCGTCGGCGGTTCGCTCATCTTTATGACTTCGGGACCGGAGACGCCGGGTACGGGCCTCAACACTGACGTTACCCGCATGCTGATCGACGGCAACGGCGTCGTCACGGTCGGCGACGGCAACGGCACGGCGACCCCCGGCCTCTTGGTACTTGGCAACAAGAACGATGACAATACCGACCCGACCAATGGCGTCGACGGCGCGATGTATTACAACAGTTCCTCCAATCTTTTCCGTTGTCATCAGGGCGGCAACTGGGTCAACTGCATTGGCGCCGGCGGCGCGGGCACTTTGCAGGACGCCTACAACGGCGGCGCTGGCATTACGACCGCAAACTCAACGAATATCGCTTTCACCTTGGATTCGGGCAACTTCACCGCGAGCGGCGCCGGCAGCGTGAACCTGACCCCGACCGGCGCGTCCTCGTTTACTTCCGGCGGCGCTTTGACGCTCACCGCCGGCGCGGCTTCGACCTGGCGAACCACTTCCGGAGCCCTCACGTTTACTTCCGCCGCCGCCGCGACCTGGTCGACTGCCGCCGGCACGCTGACGCTCACCGGTACCGGCGCCCTGACCATGGATTCAGGCACGACCGGCACGGTCAGCATCGGCTCAAACTCCAGTGCCAAGACGATCAACATCGGCGTGAACGCGGCGGGCGTGAAAACAATCGCGATCGGCACCGGCGCCGTCGCCAACCTCATTTCCATCGGCTCGTCTTCGGCCGGCGCTTCATCCTTTACCACGGGCGCGGCGCTGACGCTGACCGCCGGCGCGGCTTCGACTTGGCGGACGACCGCCGGCGCGCTCACTATCACTTCCGCCGCCGCCGCGACCTGGTCGACCGCCGCCGGCAACCTCACTGTCGATTCCGCCGCCGCTCTTAACCTCGGCACGGCGAACGCCACCTCGGTCTCTATCAGTAAGAGCGGCGTCACGACGACGGTGAACGGCGCGCTCACGTCCTCGCAGCTTATGACCGGCAACCTCGGTCTCACGGTTTCCGGCGCCGCCGTCAGTTTGGATGACAATTCGAACTTCAACACGACGATCAATACCGGCACCTCGACCGGCACCGTGACGATCGGCAACGTGGCTAACGCCGGCGCCGTGAACATTCTTTCGCATAACGCGATCACGATCACCGCCGGCGCGGCTTCGATGTGGGAAACGACCGTCGGGAACCTCATGATTAATTCCAACAACTCCAGCACCGGCGCGGTCATGATCGGAACCGGAACGCCGTCGGCCACGCCCGATCTGTTGGTGCTCGACAACAAGAGCGATAACACGCTCGATCCGACGGGCGTGCTCGGAGCCATGTATTACAACGCCGCCTCCGGCCTGTTCCGTTGTTACAATAGTTTCGGTTGGGTAGATTGCGTTGGCACGACGGGCGGCGGCGGCATCAGCGGCTCCGGCGGCTTGAACCATCTGGCCAGGTTTGATGGCGCGACCTCGATCACCAGTTCGATGCTTTCGGACACCGGTTCTTACATCGGCATCGGTAGCGACTCGCCGTCTGCGCTGCTTTCCGTCGGTTATGGCAATCCATTCACGATCAACGATTCCGGCGCGATCACGGCCGTCTCCGGCATCACGCTTTCGGCCAACAGTTACTTGACTCTTGGTTCGGCCGCCGCGGATCCGTCCGGCACCAACGGTGAAATGTATTACAGCACCAGCCTCAATAAGTTCCGTTGTTATGAGAACGGGGCATGGAGGAATTGCGACGGTCCGGTGGTCGGCGATTCGCAGCTTTCCGCCACTAACCTCGCCTCGACCAGCGTCACGACTTCGGCGACGACCTCCGCCACCGCGGTCAAAGTCGGCCCGACGACGATTTCAATCACGCCGAGCACGGTCACCGGCGACGTATACATTTACGCCGATCTTTGGGTGACGCCGACGGCGGCATCGACTACCTTCCAAACGGTCAGCCTCGAAATTCGAACCGGCACGACGTGTAACGCCGGGTCGCTGCTCACGACCGGTACCATGAGTTTCAAGGGAACGGCAAACAAGAGCATCGGCAATGTTTACGCCGCCGCGTTGGTTGCCGATCCCGGCACTTCGGCGCAGAGCTACTCGCTGTGTACCTACGCCTCGACGCAGGCGTATGCGATCGGCGGCACGGCCGTGGCGATGGTGATGGATACGGGCGTTGACTTGTCGGAAATGTATCACAGCCGCGACGCACTTTTGCCGCCCAGCACGGTCGTGTCGATCGATCCGCAATCCGAGTCCGGTGTGACGGCGAGCGGCAGCGCTTATGACAGCAAGGTCATTGGCGTGATCACGACCAGCCCGGGCTTGGTAATGGGCAACGGCGACGCGCCGCAAGGTTCGTATCCGGCGCTGGTCGCCCTTTCCGGCCGCGTGCCGGTCAGGGTCAACGCCGAGAACGGTCCGATCGCGCCCGGCGATTATCTCACGGCTTCTTCGCAGCCCGGCACCGCCATGAAAGCAACGCGTTCCGGCGCGGTGATCGGCCAAGCCTTGTCGGCCTATGATGACGGCGGATCGAACGAAACCGGCGTGGTCGTCATGTTCCTTAAGAACGGCTACTTGCCGAACGACGCCTTCAACCCGACCGTGCTGGCCAACATCTTGCCGTCGCCGATCAATTCCGTAGAAACTTTCAATCTGGATGAAATTAAAAATGAAGCGCCGCTTGATCCGCTCGCGATCATCGGTGAAAAAATTAGCTCCGGGATTGAAATGGCTTCTAACTTTGTTGCCATGCGCGTGACCGCCGTCCAGGGTTACTTCTATGAAACGCACCAGACGAAACTGTGCGTCGGCAGCGCAAGCGAGGGCGGGGAGACCTGCATTACCAAAGCGCAGCTTGATAAACTGCTCTTACTCCAGGCCGCGTCGCCGGAACAAGGCAATCTAAACGCCCCGGCCGCGCCGCCCGCGAGCAATGAGCCGCCGGCCAGTCAAGCTCCGGTCGAGTCGGACGCCGCCCCGGCCGCTCCGGTGGCAACGGTTCCGGCCGAGCCGGCACCGGTTGACAGCGCGCCGCCGGCCAGTCCTTCGGCCGAGGCCGGTATTCCCGCGCCCGCGACGGTAACGACGGCCGCGCCTGACAGTCCGAGCGCAACGGTTTCAGAAGCTCCGGCGGCGGCCGCCGACCAACCAACGCCAATCACCGTTACAACCGCGGCTGAAGTTGCGCCGTAATCAAGGAAACATCTCAACGATAAATAATGCATGAAACACGCCGTCTGGCGTGTTTCATGCATTATTTTGTTGTGCTATACTGGGGACATCATATTTAACACGACTATGCCTACAGATTATCTTTCATCGGCCGGTCTTTCATCGGCCAAAGAACCACGTCTTATGCCGCCAAAAAAACTCAGCGCCATTCTGGGCGCCATTGCCGAAGGTTTGGCTCTTGCCGCCGTGGCCTTGGTGCCGCTGGTCTTCTTGGTCAACACCAGCCAAACGCTGGAATTCCCCAAGCAGATCGCGCTTTTGGTTTTGGTCAGTCTGGCCGCTCTTTGCTGGGTCGGCAGCATGCTCGTTGATCGGACCCTGTCGATCCGCCGCACCGTCGCCAACCCGATCGTCCTGGTTCTGACCGGCGTCGTGCTGCTCTCGGCGCTGTTCTCCGGTTCCCGTTATGTCGGCATCATCGGCGACGGGGGACAGGAATACCAGTCGCTTGTCACCACGCTGCTTTTCGCCGCTTTCTTTTTTGTCGTCGTGAACATCCCGGAAAAGCGCCGTTTTGCGCCCCGCGCGATCTTCGCGGCCACCGCGGTCGGCGGGCTAATCTCGCTTTACGCCCTGCTGCAATTCGCCGGCGCCCACCTGATCCCGGCAATCACTTCGGCTTCGTTCAACCTGATCGGTTCGACCGTTACCATGGGCCTTTACGCCGCGATCATCGCGGTCATGGCGGCCACCTCGTTCTTGATCGAAGATGAAGGCAAATTCATGCTCGCGCGCCGGATCATCGTCGGCGTCGCCGGCGCTTTGGCCCTCATCGTGGTCGCGACCATTAATTTTTGGCCGCTTTGGACCGCGGTTGCCATCGCGTTGTTGACGGTTTTGGTCTTCGCCGTTGTCCGTCCGCAAGCCGTTAAGCGTTTAAGCTGGCTTGCCGTGCCGATGATCGCGCTCGTCATCACCGTCCTGTTCCTGGCTGTGAGCATCCCGTTGCCGATTCACGCGCCGGCCGAGGTTTTCCCTTCGTTCTCGCAGTCGTTTTCCGTTGCCAAGGACTCGCTTTTCGGCCACCCCATCTTTGGCAGCGGCCCGGGCACGTTTGGCCAGGATTTTGCCATGCACCGCACGGTTGACCTTAACAAGAGCGCGCTGTGGTACGTGCAGTTCGACCGCGGCGCCTCCTATCTCTCCACGGTTGCCGCCACCATGGGTTTGGCCGGGCTTGTTGCTTGGCTGGCCGTCCTGATCGTCGGCATCTGGAAGCCGATCAGTTATTTGATCGCTTCCCGCCACAAGGGCGAGGGGACCTGGGTCTTCGCGCTTTCAATTTTTGCCGCTTGGCTGGCTGTCGCCGCCGGGTTGGTCATCTACGGCGCCTCGCTGGCCACGCTTTTCATGTTCTGGCTGCTTTTTGCCTTGCTGGTCCGCACCACGTCGCTGGAGAATTCCGAAGTCAGCTTCCAGTCTTCGCCGCGCTCGGGCCTGGTCATGACCTTCGCTTTCGTTATTCTGATCGTGCTCTCGCTCGCCGGCTGGTTTGTCGACGGCACGCGCCTCTACTCGGACGTCAATTTCATGAGCGCCGTCGGCAAGGACACCAATACGCAGATCGACGGCGTGATCAAGAATTTGGAAGCCGCGGCGCAAATGAACCCGCAATCCGATTCGGTCGCCCGCAATTTGTCGCAAGCTTACTTGCTCAAGATCCAACAGGTGATCAACGACAGCAAGCTCGATACCGCCGCCCGGACCAGCCAAGTGCAGACGCTGACCGCGTCCGCCGTTAAAGCGGGCCGCGCGGCGGCCGACATGTCGCCCGACAATTTGCAGAACTGGTCGCAGCTTGGCGCCATCTACGAGGCGATCATCGCCTACGTGACCAATTCCGGCGACGAAGCCGTCAAAGCCTACACCAAGGCTTCGGAGCTTGACCCGACCTCGCCGGTCCATCTCACTTCGATCGGCCGCGTCTTCCTGGGCGAGGCCGCCAAAGCCGCTTCGGATTCGGCTAACGCCAAAGACGCCGACAAGACCGCGCTCCAGAAGGTAACGACCGATTCGCTCGTTAGCGCCTTAACCTGGCTCGACAAGGCGCTCGCCCTGAAGGCCGATTACGCGCCCGCGACCTACCAAAAAGCGCTGGTCTTGGACGCGCAGAACAAGACCAAGGACGCCATTGCCGCCTTGTTGCCGGTCGCCCAAGCCTATCCCAACGACACCGGCGTCGGTTTGGAACTGGCCATGCTTTATTACCGCGACGGCCAAAAGGACAAAGCGCAATCTGAGCTCGAGTACTTGATCGAAAAAACGCCGAATTTTGCCAACGCCCGCTGGATCCTCTCGAGCATTTACGAGGAGCAGCAGAAGTGGGATGACGCCATCGCCCAGGTCCAGGCCGTCTTAAAGCTCTCGCCGGACGACAAGAACGTCCAAAAGCGCTTGCAGACCTTGCAGGATGAGAAATCCGGCAAGATCGCCCCCGGCTCCGCTGCCGCCACCGGCACGCCCGCGGCCGGAACCGACACAACCGGCTCGGTGACCACGGCGCCGGTTTCCCCGACCGACCTGCCCGCGACCAAGCCGACCACGCGCTTAAAAAAGTAGGGGACAGTCGATAATCTCAACGTAAAACGCCGGGCCACTTGAACAAAGTGGCCCGGTTTGTTATATTCTCTATTGTCATCCCGGCGGAAGCCGGGATACGCGCATTTTCAAACAATTATTGGTTTTTTGGGCCCATAGTAAAGTGGCATTACGCTTCCATGGCATGGAAGAGGTTCGAGTTCGATTCTCGATGGGTCCACCAAAAAATCCTACCAATACGGTAGGTTTTTTTGTTTTTATAATGTCACCAGCGTGTTATAATTTCTGCATAAATATCTCTATGCACATGAAAAAAATCATCTGCCTATCAAGTTTGTTATTAGTGCTGTTTTTGTCTTTGCCGCTCGTGGCGTCCGCGGCGACGGCGAACAAGTATGACGGGCGGTTTCTTATACAAACGCAAGCCGGCGGAAAAATGTGGTACGTCTCGCCGGTCGATCATTTGCGCCACGCGGTGACGCTCAACGACGGTTCAACCGCTTGGTTTCTGTACACGAACATTGCGACGATAGAAGGCGCCGATTTAAAAAAGTTTCCGCTGGCCAAAATTCTTCCGGCTGCGACCGGCGCCAACAAGTCGGTCGATGCCGACAATGACGGCCTTGCCGACCCGGTTGAGCTGATGCTGGGAACCGATCCGGCCGTCGCCGATACCGACAAGGACGGCTTTAGCGACAAGACCGAGATCCTGGGCGGCTACGATCCGTTCGGTCCTGGCAAGGTGGCGGTCGATAAAAAATTGCTGGCCGCTTACGGCGGGAAGGTTGTTCATGCGTCGGTCGACAGCTATGCCTGGTACATCAACAAAACTGACGGTCGCCGCTATGTTTTTGCGACCGACCTGATCGCTAAAACGGCGCTGGGAATAAACAACGCCAACCTAAAAATGATCCCGCAGGTTGTTGCCGTCACCGGCGCGCAAAGCGGCAAGATCGTTGATTGCGGCGACGACATTGAATGCTTCATCAAATTGACGGCCGGCTGTTTGCCGGCGCGCCTGAAGTATCATGCGACGCTCATGGACATAAGCAGCGACAATACCGACGAGGTCGTCGGATCGCCAAGCCTTGATAACTGCCAGATTGACAAGCTGGCGTCCAATCAGAAGATCTTTTTATCCAAAACGCTTTCCGCCGAGCAGAAACAGAGCGCCTTGCAACAGCTGGATTACATCAAGAACAACGGGATGAATAATTTGTCGTGCGTCGGACCGATCGACAAGTTCGTGCAAAACTATACCGATGCGAAAAAGGGCGACTTTATTTTCTCGGGGTCGATGAGTTTTTCCGTCAAAGACGGGGAGGTTACCAGCACGCCCGACCCGACGCAGATCAACTGCGCGGTAAAAAAATGACCTTGAAGCTTTAAACAAAAACATCCCGCCATGGCGGGATG
>JAHFIF010000134.1 GCA_023246535.1 bacterium | reverse complement strand
CGGATCGTCAACATTTCTTCCATCGCGTCGCTCGTCGGCTTTGAAGGACTGACGCATTATTGCGCCTCAAAGGGCGGCATCAACGGCTTTACGCGCGCCCTCGCGCTGGAGCTGGCCCATAAAAAGATCACCGTTAACGTTGTCGCCCCGGGTGCCATTAAAACGCCGGGCGCCTCCGGCGGCGGCGACGAACAAGTTAAACAAACCGTCGCGCTCATCCCGCTCGCGCGCATGGGCGAGCCCGAGGATATTGCCAACGCCGTTTCCTTTCTCGTTTCCGACCGTTCGAGCTACATCACCGGCCAAGCCATCGTCGTCGACGGCGGCTGGATCTTGCGCTAGAAGAGGGCTTCCCTGGCGCCATCTTGTTTCGAACGGTATAGTTTAAAACTATGAGCACGCCTTCGAGCGAATTGGTTTCATATATTGGCGCGGCGCTCGCCGCCGGAAAAACGCCAGACGCGCTGCGCGCCGAGCTGGTTGCCGCCGGCTGGCCGGCGGCGGATATTGACGCGGCACTGGTTTCGCCGGCGCCGGCCGTGGCGCCGTCCGCGCCGCCCGCCGGCGCGCCGGCGGAAACCGTTTCGCTCGTTCCGTGGAAACTGATCATCGTCGCCGGCTGCGTCATCGGCGTGTTGCTGCTCGCGGCCGCGGCTTTCTTTTTCTTGAACAAGAAGGCGGGATCGTTGCCGAAACCCGGCGCGGCCAATGCGCCGGCAGCCAATGTTCCGGCGGCCAACGAACCGGCCGCCGCGGCCAAGACCTACGACAGTTCCGGCGGCAAGGCGAAAGACGACGCCGCGATCAACGACCTTGATCTGGTCGTCTATTCTTCGAACGTGCTCGATGCGGCGAACGGATATTTGGACAAAGCCGCGCTGCGCGGCGTCACCGTCGTTTCGCCAACCTACCCGGGCGTCGATATTTTGAAACAGCTCTCCGGCGAAGAACCGTGGAATCAGGAATTCGCCAACGAGGTAATAAACAACAACGGAGCGTTCATCACGATGTTTTCGAACGCCGTGAGCCGTCCGGGTTTTGAAGTGCCCGAGTACGGCAACCCGCGCGCCTACGACCCGGCGACGCCGGAGCCCGATTACGGCCCGCTTAGCCGCTTGACCGAGGTGCTGGCGCTGGAATCGCTGTCGGCGGCCAGAAAAGGCGATGTTCCCGATGCCGCGGCCGAAGCGTTGGCGATCAGCGTTTACGGCCAGAAAATGGCCGACGCGCAGATCGACGTGGCCGGATATTTGGCGGGGCTCGAGGTTAAAAAACTTGGTTTGAACACGCTTAAAAAAATTCTTTCATCCGCCAGCATCTCGGCGGAATTGGCCGGACAGCTCGACGGCACGCTTGCCTCGTTCGACGACGCGTCAGCCTCGCTGGCGGTTGCCTATAAGATCAAATATTGGATCTACCGCAACAAGCTCGCCGCCGCGGCCAAAGATCCGGCCCAGTATTATCCCGACATTGCTCCGGAAAAATTCAACGATCTGTATTTCTTCGAACCGAACAAGACGGTGAATTTGCTCGGCGACGAAGTCCGCGCCGCCGTAGACATGGCCGCCGGCGCCTGCCGGGAGTTTTCCGACCAGCCGCTCCCTGCCGCCGATTTGCTTGCGTTGCAAAAAATGGATACGGAGAACGGCTTTGGAAAATTTTACGCCGCCGCCCTCAAGACCGGCTGGGCCGCGTCGTTGAACGCCCGTTGCGCCGATGCCGCGCTCGTCGCCTCCGTCCGCGCCGCGCTGGCGCCGTTGGCTAAAGGAAAATAGCCGCGTTTAAAGATATTTGACCAAATGACGGTTGACAAAACCGTCATTTTGTGTTATTTTTACCTATCAAACTTTTTGTGTTTGATGATCATCAACAACTCAGTCAAGGAGGCAAGATGGAGAACGACACCGGCAATCCGACGTCATCCGAAACGATCGAAACTGCGCTGCGCGAAGAGGTCAGACACCTCACCATTGCCTTTCAACATGCCCAAGGCGAGGAACGCGCACGTGAACTGCGGCCATTGCTGCGGGCCGAGGCGGCGCTGAATTTGCACATCGGCTACCTCTTCGCCGCGATCGACGGCGTCGGTCGCGAGGTGGTCCTCGGCATTTCACGGGAGTATCCGCCATCGTACGAAGATCTTTATCTGTGCCCGATTGACGGCGATGATGCGCGGGTGAACGTCATGTATCAGTACCCGTCCGCGCGCTGCTCGATCAAACTGGCGGTTGGCCAAGAGATCGAGTTGCACGTCGTGGATAACCGCGAGCGCGTCGACAAGACCTTCACCGTTCGGCTTTTCGCCAAGGCTGACAAGGCCGCCGCCGAGGAATGGGTGCGGCAACGGCGGCAAGCGAAGGATGCGGATCTGGAGCGACGCCTTGCCGCCGCTCGCCAGTCTTGCTAAGGCTGGTCTCGCAACCTCGACCCGGACGCACCGCGAAACGGTGCGTCTTTTATTACTCACACGTAAAACCCCGACCGTTAGGTCGGGGATGTAGACGGTCCGCTGTCCGGCGGGTAAGCTACGGACATGCCACAATTTGACCGTCAAAACCACTGCATCTATCACAT
>JAHFIF010000133.1 GCA_023246535.1 bacterium | reverse complement strand
GAGATCGAATTTCATGTAAATTTAACTATTTAACCTCCAGCAGACCTGGCGGCGTGAAGGCTCGAAAAAGAGACCGGGTCAAGAGGTGGGCAAATCCACCGGAAAATTTGCCCACGCCGTGGGGCATATCAGCCAGTGAACTTGGCACCACCCATCAAAAAATCGAAGGGCGAAACACCCGCCGCGGCTTTAAGCCGACGATCGATGATTTCAATCAGAGATTAGTCACTGATGTGCTCGTGGACAATTCCACCGGAGAATTCGCCTAGCCGTGGAGCACATGAACCACGAAGTAATGGAATGAAGTTTTTGTTATCTCGGAGCGCTCGCAGATCGGAACGTGATCCGCTCTTTTGCAGACAGAAAGAGTGATGCCAGGAAAAAACAAGGGAGCATGAAATATTTCATGCTCCCTTGACTAACGAAACGTGCCCCAATTACCTATTTGGGGACGCAGATGTTGGTCCCGTTGTCGTCAGTGCCCGGAGGACATCGGCGCTTTGCCGACACATCCGATACGATCGCGAGACCGAACAAGGATAGAGCCAAAACCGCCGCGAAAATTTTATTTGCCATCGAGTTCACCCCCCTTCCTGTTTATTTGGCGTTTATCAATTCGTTGAACGAACAAGAGTGCAACGCACGTGCCAGTCTGCCTGCGCGCACTCCCACCGAAGCCAATTTAGCTCCAAAGTGTTTACAGTATCGAACGTTACGGAAATAGACGCCGCTCTTAATAGTACTCGGGCAATTGCGTTGCGAAAAAAAATTGGGGATTTCAACCGGAAAATTTGCCCGCCGCCGGTTGATATCAACCAACGCCTTCCGCGTGAGTTGACATGCGGATTTGAGATCGGAATTTCACGGCGCGATGCGCGGTCGCGACTACGCACAAAATCGCGCGCCAAGAAACAATCTTGGTGGTATTTCCGACGACCGTTGTCCGCGATGCGTCGTACTTACCCCAACAACCTACCGCCGCTCCTTCGGCACAGGCGTTGCTCTAGGACCACACGTTTTGTCACTATCGATTTTCTGCGCAGCAGATCGACACGATAAATTTTAGAAGCGACAAGGAGGGCTTATGTTTAAGAAAGTACGACTAGGGACAGTTTTCTTGCTGGCGTTGCTGTTCGGCATTGCCATGAGCGGCCAAGTTTCGGCCCAGAGCTCCGACGCTTGTCCAGACCCGAGCTTAGAAAATTTGGGAAATTTTCCCGACGCGATCGAGGTCTGCGCGGAGTTTACAACGGTCAATATCAACGACGCCGCTGTTTCCGGTTTTCTTTTCCATCTTACGAACACGTCTTTCGGCAACGGGCAACACTCCTCTTTTGATAACGACTCCGATGGCGACTTTGCGGTCCGCGACGTGTTGACGCCGACCGCGGGAGCTGCCATCGCCGCCGCTCAGCCGTTCGGGATTTATTCATTTGGCGCGATGTTGCCGGATGGTTCAGGCGCCGCGACCTTGGCGCCGACCGGATTTGCGGTTCATTTGAACCCGCTCGTTTCGGTGACCGACGTCGTAACCGGCGCTGTTACCAACATGCGGGAAATCAATTTTGCGATCAATCTTAGAAATCCGAGCGGGTTGATCTTCGATGCCAATGCTCCATCGATTCCGGCGATTTTCACCAGTCCGCGCGTAGGAACCTTCGATTTCTTTATCTCAACACCCGGTGGTTTCACGCCCGATCAGTCGCCTCAGGTGCGCAACGACCCCCGCATCGACATCGCGACGCAAGTGGCCTGGGCGGGAAACGGCAAGGTGCAGACAAAGTTTAAGTTCAACGGCCGCAGGCTCCGTCCACGGGGGGAGATCGTCCCCAGCGTCGAGACTCCACCGCCACCGCCCGCCTAGTTCATGCTTCGGCACGCTGGCTTAATGGCGCCAGCCGGAGTTCAGCGTCGGTTTCATTATCAAAGAACGAAGCTCGCGAACGGCCCCTTTTACGGCCGTCTTCGCGAGCTTCGTTTCAACACGGCGGGAAAACAGGTTCGGCGTTACAGCAAATCAGATGACTTTACCGCCCTCGGCCAAGCGCATCACCGCGTCGACCACTTGATCGACGTCGGGGATCATCGCGTCGACCAGCGGCGGGCTGTGCGGCGGTGGGATCGGCTGCGCGCCGATTCTTATGACGGGGCCTTTCAGGTCGGAAAATAAATTCTCTTGGATCAGCGCGGCGATCTCGGCCGATAGCCCGCCGATCATTGGCCCTTCATCGAGCACGATGGCACGCTTGGTTTTGGCTACGGAGGCGAGAATCGTTTCTTTGTCCAGCGGCGCCAGCGAGCGGAGATCGACGATCTCGATATCGATACCCTTTTGCTTCAGTAAATCAGCAGCGGCGTCGGCTTTGAGGACCATGCCGCCGCAGGTGACAATCGTTAGATCTTTTCCTGCGCGGCGAATTGCCGCGATACCGATTGGAACCGTGTAATCACTCTCCGGAACCGGGCCTTTCACTCCGTACAGGAAATGGCTTTCGAAGCAAAGCACCGGATTCGGATCGCGAATCGCCGAGAGCAGGAGCCCTTTGGCGTCGGCCGGCGTCGTCGGCATGATGATTTTCAAACCGGGAAA
>JAHFIF010000047.1 GCA_023246535.1 bacterium | reverse complement strand
GGCGCCAAAGCCGCCAGCTCCGCCTTAAACCGTCCTTGCTCGTCAAAAAGCTCTTCCGGTTTGTAGCTCTTCATCCATTTTTCCAATTCGGCGACATGGTCCGGATGATCCTGGTCGACCAAGAGCGGGACCTGGTGCGAACGGGCCGTTCCTTCAACCTGTTTGCCGTCAACCTTCTTGGGCCCGGTCCAACCCTTGGGCGTGCGCAGCACGATGACCGGCCACAGCGGGCGCTTGGGGTCGTTCTCTTGGCGCGCGTGCGTTTGGATGCGCTTGATCTCGGCGGTCGCCAGATCGAGCGCGGCCGCCATCTTTTGGTGCATGGCTTCCGGTTCGTCGCCTTCGACAAAATAAGGCTCCCAGCCGCAGCCGCGGAAGAACTGCTCCAGCTCTTTGTGCGAAATGCGCGCGAGAATGGTCGGGTTGTTGATCTTAAAGCCGTTCAGGTGCAGGATCGGCAGCACGGCGCCGTCGGTGATCGGGTTTAGGAATTTATTGGAATGCCAAGCGGTCGCGAGCGAAGCCGTTTCCGCTTCGCCGTCGCCGACGACGCAAGCGACGATCAGGTCGGGGTTGTCGAAAGCGGCGCCAAAAGCGTGCGAGAGCGAATAGCCGAGCTCGCCGCCTTCGTGGATCGAGCCCGGGGTGGTCGGCGCCACGTGGCTGGAAATTCCGCCCGGGAAAGAAAATTGCTTGAAGAGCCTTTTCAACCCCGCTTCGTCCTGCGTCACGTCGGGGTAGACCTCGCTCCACGTTCCCTCCAGATAGACGTTGCCGACGAGCGCCGGACCGCCGTGCCCGGGACCGGAAATGTAGATGACATTGAGATCGTTCTCTTTAATGACGCGGTTCAAATGAACGTAAATGAAATTCTGCCCGGGCGTCGTGCCCCAATGGCCGACGACGATCGGTTTGACGTGCGCAAGCTTGAGCGGCTCTTTCAACAGCGGATTGTCGTACAAATAAATTTGTCCGACCGAAAGATAATTGGCGGCGCGCCAATAGGCGTCCATTTTCTTAAGCAGCTCGGGCGCGAGCGGCGACGCGGCGAGGCTGATCTTTTTTGTTGAGGGCATAGTCTGATTATTTAATTCTGGCATTCAATAATATTCCAACCGAGCGGGCGATCATCAGCTCCTCGTCGGTATGCATGACCCGGACGGCGACCCGGCCGGTTTTGGCGCTGATCAAGGGCGCGTTCGCCGCGTTCTTTTCTTCGTCGATCTTGATCCCGAGAAAACCCAGGCCGTCGCAAACGATGGCGCGGATCGCCGGGGCGTTCTCCCCGATCCCGCCCGCAAAGACGAGCGTGTCCAAGCCGCCGAGCGCGGCGGCATAGGCGCCGATCGTTTTCTTGATCTGGTAACAGAAGACCGCGACCGCTTCGGCGCAACGCTGGTCGCGCGCGGCCCGCATCAGCAATTCTTTCATGTCGGAACTGGTTTGCGAAACGCCCAAGAGGCCGGACTCGCGGTTGACCATGGCGTTGAAGGCCTTGGCGTTCAAGCCGCCGTCCCGGAGCAGATACGCAACAAGGCCCGGATCAAGGTCGCCGCTTCTGGTGCTCATCGGCACGCCGCCGGCCGGGGTGAGTCCCATGCTGGTGTCGACGCTCCAGCCGCCGTCAACCGCCGCGAGACTCGCGCCGCTGCCCAAGTGCGCGAGAACGACGCGGCCGCGCGCCGCGCGCCGGCCGTGCGCGCGCGCCAATTCATCCATCAAAAATTGATACGACAATCCGTGAAACCCGTAACGGCGCACGCCGCGCGCCTCGTAGCGGCGCGGAATGGGAACGATCTGCGCGACCCGCGGCAGGTCATGATGAAAAGCCGTGTCAAAACCGGCAACCTGCGGCAAGCCGGGCCACGCTTGGCGAAACGCTTCGATCGCCGCAATCTCTTGCCCCATGTGGTCGGGATCGAAAGAAACCAAGCGGCGCAATTTGGCGACCATTTTCGGCGTGATCACTTCCGGCGCGGCGTAATCAGGCCCGCCGTGCACCACGCGATGCCCGATCGCGGCCAAATTCTCCCCGGCCAAACGCTTGGTGAGCCAAGCAATGAGCGCGGAAAGCGCGCGCGCCTGGTCCGGCGCTTTGATCGAACGCGAAAAATTATCGGCGGCGTCCGCGCCTTTGGCCCAAAAGCGGGCGCCGGGGCGGCCGACCAGTTCGATCGCGCCCGCGAAGATCCGCGCCTGGGATTTAAGTCCGTCAAAAAGCGCAAACTTAATGCTCGACGAACCGACGTTGACCGTCAGGATCCGCGTGCTGTTTTTCTTCATAAAAAAATATTCCCGCCCCGTTTATCGCGGTCAGAGCTTGATAAAAATATACCGTCTATAAACCAAGAGAGCAAGGCAAAAACCCGCTAGGACGCGGCGCCCTTGCCGCCGACCGCTTTGACGATATCGTCGTAAAGGACCGGATTGGCAACGATCATTTTATTGCTTTTAAAGTCCCACGGCTCGCCGTTAAAACCCGCGACCTTGCAGCCGGCTTCGGCGGCGATCAGGAACGGCGCGGCGTAATCCCAAACATGCCCCTGTCCGGAGGTGATGTTCCAATCCTTTCGCCCGTCGGCGACGTAAATGCCGCTCAGCCCGGCGCAATGGTAGCTGCTCACGACCGCTTGTCCGCCTTTTAGGTGGCGAAGGATCTTGCCGGTGAGGGCCTGTCGCTCTTTGGTCAGCCGATCGCTCATCAGCCCGCAGCTGTCGATGAGCGTCGGCTGCGGCGAACAGCGGATCCGCTTGCCATTGCGGAAAGCGCCGCCGTTGCGTTTGGCAAAATACATTTCATCGTGGATCGGATCGTAGGCGCAGGCCAATTCCAGGACGCCGCGCTTTTTAAGCGCGATCAGCACGACATAGAGCGCGATCTTCTTGGAAAAATTAAGCGTGCCGTCGATCGGGTCGATGATCCAAACACATTCGGCGTCGACGTTATACTCCCCCGTCTCTTCGGAAATGATCCCGTGGGCGGGAAAATTTTTCTTGATCCGCCCGAGGATCAAGGCGTTCGACGCCAGGTCAGCCTCGGTCACCAAGTCCAGCTTGTGCGTTTTCATCTGGTGCGACACGGTCAGGCCGAATTTTTTGGCCGTCAATTTCCCGGCGGCGCGGGCCAGGTCTTGAATGAATTTTTCCAATTCTTTCTGCTTGGTCATAGTGGGAAAGTATAGCATGTTTAAAAAACAAACCGCGACCGCCGCCCTCAGCGCGCCGTTCCATTGGGATTATTTTTTGCCCAATTCAAAAGCCACTTTTTTTGCGCACTGTCGACGCCGCCCCGGAATAGCCGCGATTCGGCGATCGCCTGCGGCATGGTCCAGCCATCGACGGCATAACGGTATAAAGCGATCAGCGTGCCGGTCCGGCCGTAGCCGCCGCGGCAGTGCACTTCGACCGGTTGATTGGCGGGATCGGCGGCAAATTTTAAAAACCGCTTTGCCTGGTCGATCGTTGGCGCGGCGCCGTCGCGGATCGGGAGCGCCAGATAATTGAAGCCGAGCGCTTGAAAACCCGACAATTTGGCATCATCCCCCACCTCTTTATATTCGCCGTCGGTTCGCAAATCGACCACGCTCTTCCAGCCGTTCTTTTTCAGCCACTTGAATTCCGACATGAGCGGCTGCCCGGAGCGCGAGATCTTGCCGCCGTCGAGCATAGCGAACGACCAAAAGCCGTACGCTTTGGGCGCGCCGGCGGGGATTCCGGCGCGCGGTCCAATGTAAGCCGGCTTAGCGATGCCGGTCGAAGCCGACGCCGCGGAGCCGACCGCAATCGTCACGACAAACGCGAACGCGATCGCGATCATTTTGCAGCGGATATTCATGCGACCAGTTTAGATCAAATTCCGATAATTTGATACCGGATCATTGACTTTTGCCAAACAACGCGCTAAACTCGAGGCGGCTAAAAACGGGAGGACACATGGACATTGCCAATGCCGTACCGCGCGAAACCGGACCCGAGATCATTGCCATCCCCAACTTTCTTCTACACCTTTGCCGCGATGAGGCCGAAACGATCGACCACCGCGCCGTGCTCGCGGTCAATGTCGTCGCCAGGATCGACGCCTGGAACGAACTGGTGGCAATCGGCGCGATCGTGGACGGAGCGCTCGCCAACGAGCTCGCCGTCGCGCAGCGCGAATTCGAAAAACTGATCGCCACGCTCCAGCTCGCCGACGCCGTCGAGCATTGGATTTGCCACTGCCCCGGCTGCCGCCTGCCGATGATCGGCAATCCGTTCCTGACGCTTGACCCGATCCTCGGCGCCCTGGGAACCAGGCCCGTGACCACGCCCTTTACCGCCGCCGGCCAATGCCTCGAATGGCAAGACGTCTGCGACCGACCCTGCCGGCATGACGAGTGCCGGCGCCTCAAGGACGTGCGGCACGCCAACGACTTGCTGCGCGATGCCTTCCCATGGATCGCCCTGGTCACCGAACGATAAACCGCTTACCGAACGCTTCGGGCCGTTGGCATTTGCCGACGGCCTTTTTTCTTTGCCTTGGGCATCGGTAAATTATCAGCGGTCAGGCGAACAAGTTCGCTCAGCCAAATACGATCATCCATCCGCTCTTCGTCGATGCGCATCGACACCTTGGCGCCGGGATACGCGTACCCTTCATGATAGTCGCTGCCGACAAAGGCTTTGCCCGGCGCCGTGATCTTCATAAACAGCGTGTCGTCGCAAACCAAGGCGACGACCTTGCCGCGGCAATACAAAGCATACTCGCCGAACATTTTTCGGGCGGCCATGTCGTCCAATGAAGCTAATTGGTCCAAAATATAATCGATCGTCGATTGTTTGGTGGCCATAAGGTCGGCGGACTAATTCATGTTATTATAGCAGATTAGCGACAGCACGAACGCGGCGCATGTAATTTATTGCCATATCGGCCGTCTTTAACAATACGCCCGTTACCGGGGACCGGATTATGAAAAAAACCTTTTCTTTTTTGCTCATCGCCACCTTTGCCGCTTATGCGGTCTTTCTTCAGTTGAACAGCCAGCCTTCCGCCGCCGTGCCGATCAGCCTGGTCGCCAAAACCAACCAAGCGAACAACAATGCCGACGTCGCGCTCAACAACAAAACATCATCATCGACTGCGCCCGTCGCTCCGACCGCGCAGCCGCCGGCAGCCGCCGCGACAAGCGGCGCCGCCAAACCGGTGGCCGCAGCGTCGCCCGCGCCGGCTCCCGCCCCCAAACCCGCTCCGGCTCCGGTTGTCGCAGCCAAACCCAAAGGGCAATACCGCGACGGAACATATACCGGCGATTCGGTTGATGCGTATTACGGAAACGTCCAGGTCGCCGCCGTGATCGCGAACGGAAAACTTGCCGACGTCAAGATCCTGGACTACCCGCAAGACCGCCGCACGTCGCAATACATTAACGGCCAGGCCTTGCCCATTTTGGTTTCCGAAGCGGTCAGCGCGCAAAGCGGCAATGTCGACGCCGTTTCCGGCGCGTCCGAAACCAGCCCGGCGTTCGTGCGCTCGCTCAACTCGGCGCTGGCGCAAGCCAAGAACTAGCCGCTATGAAAAGAACTTGCGTCATGATGGGCATGCCCATTGCCATTGAGATCATTGATCCCGAAGGAGAAGAAGCGCACATCGACGAAGTGCTCGCCTATTTCCATTATATCGACGAGACCTTCAGCACGTACAAAACGCATAGCGAGATCTCGCGCATCAACAACAACGAACTCGACCTAGCGGCGGCCAGCGACGACATGAAAGAGGTCTTTGCGCTATCCGACGAAACCAAGCGGCTGACGCGCGGGTATTTTGACATTGCCCGGCCGGCCGGCGGCTACGATCCGTCGGGGCTGGTCAAAGGCTTGGCCATTCATCGCGGCGCGGAAATCTTGCGGGGGCACGGCTTAAAAAATTTTTACGTTGAAATTGCCGGCGACATTCAAATCTGCGGAAAAAATTCCCAGGACGAAGCGTGGAAGATCGGCATTAGGAATCCGGCCAACAACAACGAAGTCGTCAAAATCTTAAAGCTGTCCGACTGCGGCATTGCCACGTCGGGAACGTACGTTCGCGGCGCGCACATCTATGACCCGCTGGCGCCGGATCGGCAGCTTGAAGAAATCGTCAGCCTGACCGTGCTCGGGCCGAACGTTTACGAAGCCGACCGCTTTGCCACCGCCGCTTTTGCCATGGGGCCGGAGGGAATAAATTTCATCGCCAGCCTCCCCGGCTTTGAAGGCTACATGATCGACCGCCGCGGGCGCGCCACCATGACCGCCGGCTTTAGCGCCTACGCGACTTAATATGTTGAAACTCATCGACGACTTCTTGAACCGGATCACGATGTATCGACTGGTGCTTTACGAACAGATCGCGCTGTTGGTTTTGGCCGCCGGCTACGCGACGTTCCATTTGCTCCCCTACCAGCCGGTCGCCATAATTTTTTCCGCTTTGTTCATCACCTTGGTTTGCTGGATTGCCGAGGTGGTCTGTTCGCGCATTTTCAAATCCGCCGTCAACGTTGAGTCGGCCTATATCACGGCACTCATCCTGGCGCTCATCATTTCGCCGCCGCACGCGCCGTTTGACGCGGCCTATTTTTCGCTGGCAACTTGGGCCGGCATTTGGGCCATGGCTTCCAAATACATCTTTGCCGTCCGCAACAAGCACATTTTCAACCCGGCGGCTTTTGCCGTGGCGCTAACTTCGCTGACCATCAACCAATCCGCCAGCTGGTGGGTGGCGACCCCGGTTCTGTTTCCGGCCGTGCTGGTCGGCGGCTGGCTCATCGTCCGCAAAATTCGCCGCGCCGATCTGGTTTGGGGCTTTGCGCTGGCTGCCGGCATTTCGATCATCGGCTATGGAATAATGCGCGGTCTTAATTTGCCGCAATATGCCCTGAAAACGCTGGCGGAAACGCCGCTCGTCTTTTTTGCCACCGTCATGCTCACCGAACCGCTGACCACGCCGCCGACGCGCGCTCTCCGCTATGCCTATGGCGCGATCGTCGGACTCTTGTACAGCCCCTGGCTGCACCTCGGCAATTTGTATTCGACGCCGGAACTGGCGCTGGTGGCGGGAAATTTATTCTCATACGCGGTCAGTCCGAAAGAAAAATTGACCCTAACCATGAAGCGGAAAGTTGAGGAAGCGCGCGGCATCACGGATTTTGTTTTCACGGCCGACCGGCCGATGCCGTTCCGTCCCGGGCAATATTTAGAGTGGACGCTTGGCCACGAAAAAACCGACACGCGCGGCAATCGCCGCTACTTTACGATCGCCTCGTCGCCGACGGAGAACGAGATCCACTTGGGCGTTAAATTCTACGATCCGTGCAGCAGCTTTAAAAAAACGCTTGCCGCCTTGGCGCCCGGCGAGACGATCGCGGCCGGACAACTGGCCGGCGATTTTACGCTGCCGAAAAATCCCGGCGAAAAACTGGCTTTTATCGCCGGCGGGATCGGCATCACGCCGTTTCGGAGCATGATCAAATACTTGATCGACACCGGCGACCGGCGCTCGGTCGTCATGCTTTACGCCAATAAGCGGACGGATGACATCGCTTACGCCGACACCTTTGAAGAAGCGCGTAAAAAGATGCAGCTCAAGACCGTCTACGTTGTTACCGATCCCGCCTCCCCGCCGCCCGGCCGCTACGGACGAACGGGCGCGATCAACGGACAGATGATCAGCGAGGAGATCCCCGATTACAAGGAACGAAAATTCTATTTGTCAGGACCGCACGGCATGGTCGTGGCCTACGACCAGACCTTGCGCCGCATGGGCGTTCCCGCCGCGCACATTAAAAAAGATTATTTTCCCGGCTTCGCCTAAAATTAAAAACCGTCCCGATGAATATCGGGGCGGTTTTTTAAATTCATGGCGCGGCTTACTGCAGCCGGAACGAGGCCTTGACCGTGACCATCACGTCCTTTTCAATGCTCGAGGTGTCATAGCTGCCGTAGTCGGAAACGTCAACGGAATTGGGCGCCATCACTTGGACCACGCCGCTCGAGGCCGCTTGGACGCTGCCGACGCGGCGGCCCGAGCCTTGTGCGATCTTTTCCGCGCGCGCCTTGGCGTCCTCGACCGCTTGCGTCAAGAGCGAATCGCGCAGGTCGGGCAATTTGGAGTAATAATATTCCAGCGATTGAACGGAAACGACTACGCCCTGGTCGGCGAGCGTCGGAACTTTTTTCGAAATGGCGGTCAGCTTGGCGACATCGTCCGACTGCACCGTCACCGTCTGCCCAAGCTGATAACCGGTGATGTTGTTGCTCTGGTCGTAAACTTGGTTCATCGAAACGACGCTTTCCAACATGTCTGCCGACGCAATTCCCGACGTTTTCAGCAAACCCTCGGCCAAAGCCAGGTCATGGCTCACGCCGGCATAACCGGCGGCCAACTTGTCGGCCGGGACGGTCTTGGCCAACGCGATGACGATCTTCGCCCGGTCGGAGGTCACGTGTGTCTTCGCCGAACCGGTGACCGCCAGCGCGTCCTTCGCGGCCGAAGATTGGGCATAATAGTAAAACCCGCCGAAAACCGCGGCAGCTAGCATTAGTGCGGCGCCGGTAACGATCGCCGACGACATTTTTCCATCAGACATAATTTTTTTGTTATTGAATAGGCGCTTCGATTGTAGAACTTTGCCAGCCATTTTGCAATGCGCGCAAAAAGAAAAAACG
>JAHFIF010000154.1 GCA_023246535.1 bacterium | reverse complement strand
TCACACTCGGCCTGAACCTCAAGATTGGAATCGATGATGGTGGCTGCGGGCAATTCGGCATTCGTCGGCGTATCGCGATGAGATTCTCGATTCATGTAATTTACTCGCTAAGAATCAATTCTAGTCTTCAAAAATACCATAAATTAGCCTTTTTGTCAATATTTTGGCATAATAAACGCCATGAACATCCTGGGCGTAAAAATTAATGCCGTGACCAAAAACGAAGCGCTCGCCAAGATCGCCGCGTTTCTGGTTGAAGAAAAACCGCACGTGATTGTTACGCCCAACCCGGAGATCATTCTTTACGCCAAAAAACACCCGGCCTACCGCGAAATTTTGAATAAAGCCGATCTGGCCATCCCGGACGGCGAAGGCCTGCTTATCGTCTCTCGGTTCATGAAAGAGCGGATCTTGGAACGCGTCAGCGGCGCCGACATTGTCCCGGAAATTGCCGCTTTGGCCCGTGAAAAAAAGCTGACGATCGGGCTCTTGGGCGGTTTGGACCAGGCGACTGTTGATAAAGCGGCGGCAGTTATGCGGGAGTGGGGGAATGAAGTGGTTTTTGCCAGCCACGGCGTGCCGAAAAAGGACTGGCAAAACTCGGCGTTTCATGAGAAAATAATTAGCGAGCTGCGCTCGGCCGCGCCGCAAGTCGTTTACGTCGCGCTCGGCCACCCCAAACAGGAAGAATGGATCGACAAATACCAATTTGCTTTGCCATCAGCCCGCTTGTTCCTCGGCTGCGGCGGCAGTCTCGAATTTATCGCCGGCGTGGCGCAACGCGCGCCAAGATCGATGCAGCGAGCCGGACTGGAATGGTTGTGGCGGCTCATGAAGGAACCAAAACGCCTTAAACGGATCCTTAACGCGGTGATCGTTTTTCCGCTGACCGTTCTCTATGTCTCTCTTCGAAAAAAATAAAGTGCGCGTCCGTTTTGCGCCTTCGCCGACCGGCTCAATGCATTTGGGCAGTCTGTACATCGCCATGTACAACTATTTGTTCGCCAAGCACCACATGGGCGATTTTTTGCTGCGCATCGAAGACACCGACCAGGCGCGGTTTGTGCCGGGATCGATCCAAAACATCATCAACACTCTCAAGTGGGCCGGCTTTGACTATGACGAGGGGCCGATCTTGAATGGCGATGTGGTGTCCGACAAAGGCGCGCACGGACCGTACCTGCAATCGCGACGCTTGGACATCTATAAAAAATACGCCGACGAACTGGTGGCCAAGGGCCATGCCTATCCGTGTTTTTGCACGGCCGAACGGCTGGAGAAGATGCGCAATGAACAAACGCTGCGCAAAGAAGCGCCGCGCTATGACGGTTTTTGCCGCCGCCTGACCGCCGCGCAGATCGCCGAACAACGCGCCGCCGGCGCCAAGGAGGTCATTCGCTTGAAAATGCCGCAAGAGGGCACGGCCAAATTCACCGACCTCATCCGCGGCGAAATTGAGTTTGAGAATAAATTGATCGACGATCAAGTGCTCATCAAATCCGACGGTTTTCCGACCTACCACTTGGCCGTGGTCGTTGACGACCATCTCATGGAAATTACCCACGTGATCCGCGGCGAAGAATGGATATCGTCCACGCCGAAACATTTGGCGCTCTATTCGTTCTTCGGCTGGAAGCCGACGCAGTACGCGCACATGCCGCTCATCCTCAAAGCGGGCGGCGGCAAGCTGTCGAAACGCGACCTGGCCGCATCGGCCATGGAGTATATCGACCAGGGCTACACCAAAGAGGCGCTGCTGAATTTCATCGCCCTCATGGGCTGGCACCCGGCCGGCGACAAGGAAAAAGTGGGCATGGACGAAGTGATCGCCGAATTCGACATCGATCGCGTGAATAAGGCCGGCGCCACTTACAATCCGGAAAAGCTTGATTGGCTGAATGGCATGTACATACGCGCCATGTCGCCGGAAGAATTTGCGCGCGCCGCCCGCCCGTTCTTAATGAAGGCCGGCCTCATCGACGCGTCATTTCCCGATTTCAAGCTTGTAAAATACACCGCCCTTGAACAGTTGCGCGTTAAAAAATTCACCGAACTGGCGCCGGCGATTGAATTCATGTTCAAAGCGCCGAGCCCGGAAAAAAATACGCTCTGCTGGAAGAAACAGGAGCCGGCCAATGCCGCCGCCGCGCTTGACGGCGTCTTAGCGACGCTTGCTGACATCAAAGAAAACGAATTCGTCGCCGAAAAGATCGAATCGGACATCAAAACGATGATCGCGAAAAATAGCGCCCCGGTAGGCGAAACACTTTGGCCGATGCGCGTCGGGCTTTCGGGACGCGAAGCTTCGCCCGGACCGTTCGACATTGCCGCCGCTTTGGGTAAGAATGAAAGCCTGAGCCGCATCCAAAACGCCATTAACATTTTGCGTTCATGAAAAAGACCTTTATCACCGCCGTCGCGATCCTGGCCCTGCTTTCGGGGCGGGGCGTTTTTTCCGATACGCCGACCGACGTTTTAAAGATCAACGACCAGATCGTCGCCAAAAAACAGCAGATCACCGATTTGAACAAACAGATCGCCGTGAGCCAAGACAAGATAAGCGCCCTTCAAAATTCGGAAGACACTTTGCAAAACGAGATCGCGATCCTCGACAACCAGATCGCCAAAAACAACTTG
>JAHFIF010000046.1 GCA_023246535.1 bacterium | reverse complement strand
GCTGCAAGGCAGTGCTAATATTTCAAGAATGTTTATGATATAATAAGCCCGCTATGAACAAACGGGGCTTCACCCTCATTGAACTTCTCGTTGTCATCTCGATCATTGGTCTCATGTCCACGATTGCGGTGGTGAGTTTGGGTTCGGCAAAAGCCAATTCACGAAACGCTAAACGCAAGGCCGATCTGGTGCAAATATCCAAAGCGCTTGAGCTGTATTATAGCGATAATGCCGCTTATCCCGATACTGGCGGAAGTTGGAGAGGCGCTTGCGCGAACGGCGGTTCGGTGGCTAACTGGATCCCAGGTCTGACACCAAATTATATGGGGGCCCTTCCGACAGATCCAACCCATGGACACAATAACCAAGGTGTTAGTGGGGGTTGTTCTGACGCATCGGCCTGCTATATGTATGCCTCAAACGGCACCGACTATAAAGTACTCGCCGATTGCACGCCGGAAGGCGGGCCCGTCGCCTCAACAGACGCGTTTTATGACCCACAAGCCAGAACTTGGGTTTTCGGTGTTTTCTCTCCAGGATACAGGTCGCGCTAATGCGAGCGACCGCCAGACCAAGACCTCGTATCATTTGCCCAGATGAAAAACGCCCCATTTCACATGGGGCGTTTTTTGAATCTTATTCCGTCGTCCGTTCCACGTATTCGCCGGTTTCGGTCGAGATGACGATCTTCTCGCCGGTCTTGATGAAGATGGGGACGTTGATCTTCATGCCGGTATCAAGTTCAACTTCTTTGGTAACCTTGTTCGAGGTATCGCCGCGAACAGCATCCGGCGCGTAGGCAACGGTGTACGAGATCTTTTTAGGGAATTCGATGTTAACCGGATTGCCTTCGAAGATGACGAGGTTGCATTCCAAACCTTCCTTCAAATAACCCTTGCGGTCGCCGATGAGTTCCAGCGGCACCGGGACCTGGTCGTAGGTGTTGCGGTCCATGAAGGTCGCGGTCGTGGCGTCGGAAAAGAGATATTGCATCTTTTTCTTTTCCACGTCGACGATGTCAAGCTCTTCGCCGGACTTGAAGGTGTTCTCGATCACCTTGCCGGTGCGGACGTTCTTAAGGCGCGTGCGGACGAAGGCCGAGCCCTTCCCCGGATTAACGTGCTGAAATTCCACGATCGCATACAGATCGTTCTTCCAGCGCATGACGACTTCTTTGGCGATGTCGGCGGTAGTTCGCATATGATGGCTTACAGGTTACAGCTTACAGGTTTCAGGTTTCAGAACGGTCTGACACCCGATGCCTGATAGCTGAAACTTAATTATTAATTATTGAATATTTCCGAGGCTGGGAAAAGCATGACGTCTTCGATCCTGTCGACGCCGGCAAACAACATTACCAGACGATCGACGCCGAGGGCAATGCCCGCCGACGGCGGCATTTGGCCGACCGCCGCAATAAAGTCCTCGTCGACCGGCGGCTGATCCTTGCCATGCTTACCGCGCAGTTCGCGTTCTTCCTCAAGCCGGCGACGCTGTTCGACCGCGTCGGTCAGTTCGGAAAAGGCGTTGGCGATCTCCAGCCCGCCGGCATAGACCTCGAAACGCTCGGCATAGCGCGGGTCCTCCGGCTTGGCGCGCGAAAGGGCGGCCATTTGGATCGGGTAGTCGTAAAGGATGGTCGGGCGGTCGATCCCCAAAGCCGGTTCGATCTCGGAAAGGAAGATCTTGAAGAAACAATCGTCGAACGAATCGCTTGGCGCGACGTCGTATCCTTTGCCGGCGGCGGCCTTGGCCATAGTATCGCGCGTCAGGATTTGGTCAAGGTCCAGGCCGATCTTGGCAAAAGCCTCTTTGACGGAAATTCGCTCCCAATTGTCGAACGACAAGCCGCGCGCCATGGACATTGGCCCGTTGACGGCATCGTAGCAATACTGGACGAGGCGCTCGACGTCATCCATTATCTTCGTGTAATCGACGCCAGCGCGGTACCATTCCAGCATCGTAAACTCGGGATTATGCGCCATGACCGTTCCGGCGAGCGCGCCGTACGGCTCCTCGTTGCGAAAAACCTTGCCCAGCGAAAAGATCTTTTCCATGCCGGCGGCCAGCATTTTTTTGCACGGGTATTCCGGCGAGGTAACGAGATAGGCGGCGGTTTTATTGCCTTTTTCATCATGCAGGACCGTCTTGAACGGCGAAAGGTTCGGTTCCATGCCGGGCGCAGCCACCATGAGCGGCGTTTCGATCTCGTTAAAATCCTCCATAGCAAAAAAATCACGGATTCCTTCCATGACTTTGCTCCTGATCATTATGTTGCGACGAAAAACATCGTCGGTTTTGTAGCGCTGCCAGGTATTCACAAATGACGGGTCTAAAAATCTCGGACAAGCATCGACAAAACCCGCATTTTCATCAAATGCGGGTTTTTGATCTATTGATTCACAACGAAAGGCATGAGGCCGGTGACGCGGGCGCGCTTGATCGCGGTGGCGAGCTTGCGCTGATGCCAGGCGCACACTCCGGAGCGGCGGCGCGGCATGATCTTCGCGTACGAAGAGACGAACCGGCGAAGCGTCGCGGCGTCTTTATAGTCGATCGCGTTCTGATTATTGGCGCAGAACGGGCAGACGTCGTGTTTTGGTTTGCGTACAGGCATGTGTTGAATCCCGCCTTGGCGGGAAGTCAGGATCCATGAGCCGTGAATCAAGAATCCGTTTGGAATCGTGAGTCAGGAGCCATGGACCGCCCCGCCGTGGCGGGGCTGGGTTAGTTAAAAGGGTATATCTTCGACTTTAATTTCATCGTCGGGCGTATTGGTCTTTTCAACCGGCTGGTTGTTCATGGCCGGCGCGCTGTTATTCCCTTGCGGCGGCCGTCCCTCGGGGCGGGCCGCGCCGCCTTCCGGCGCGCGATCGAGCATGATCATGTTCTCGGCAACAATTTCGGTGCGATACCGCTTGACCCCGTCCTGGCCTTCCCAATCGCGAGTCTGCAGGCGGCCTTCGACATAGATCTTGCGGCCCTTGCCCAAGTATTGCTGGCAGATTTCGGCCAATTTGCCCCAGGCGACGATGTTGTGATATTCGGGTTTTTCTTGCCTTACCCCGGCGGCATCCTTCCACACGTACGAAGTGGCGACGGAAAAGTTGGCGACCGATTGCCCGTTGGGGGTAGTGCGCGTTTCAGGGTCCCGGGTAAGATTCCCTATGATCTGGGCGCGGTTCAGGTTCATATGATTAGGTTACAGGTGACAGGTTACAGCGCTTTGGTGATGTCTTCTTCCAAAGCTTCGAGGCGCTTATCCAGTTCTTCCGGCGTCATGGCCGGTCCGACCGGGGCCGGGGCCGTGCCGATGACCGGAGCGGTCGTTGTTTCGGTCGCGCGGTAATCGATGCGCACTTCCGGATCGGCCAGCTGACCGATCGGCTTAACCGCCGGGTCAAAATGCGTGATCTGGTGGCGCAGAATTTCGTTATGCAAACGCAAATATTCCGTGACCTTGGTGAGGGCAGCCGGCGCCGCGTCGAAAACCACCAGCACATAGTGCCCGTGGCGAACGTGCTTCATCGGATAACCAAGCTTGATCTTGCCGATCTCTTCATTGCGAGAAATCGAAAGGCCGAGCTTATTAAGCTCGGAAGTGATGGTTCCTTTGACGGCGGCAAGCTCGTCTTCGGTGTATTTTGCCGCTAATGTATAAAGTAATTCGTATTTGTTGGCCATATTGTGCGCCCAGATTATCACAGGTCATTTTTCTTGGCAAGAGGGGCGAAGGCCTGTAGGATTAAGGCTATATGAAATACGCTTTTGCGCTTGGAAGACACCCGGCCCTGTCAGTGGCCGAATTGACCCGTGCCATCCCCGGAATTACGCTGGAATCGGCCGAGAACGGGATCTGCGTCGGCAGCTGTTCCGAACTGGCGCCGGATTTTTTGAACAAACTCGGCGGCACGATCAAAGTGATCGCGATCGACAAAGAGATTGAATCGCTCGGCGAGATAAGCGCGGATTTTTTGCGCCGCATCAGCCCCGCGCGCGAAGGCCGTTTTATTTTCGGCATTTCCGTTTACGGACAAGTCCCGGGTGCGGAACGCCGCCGCATATATATTGAAGGCTTGGAGTTGAAGAAAGCGATCAAGGCCGAAGGGCGCCGCGCGCGCTACGTGGTCTCGCAAGACACGCAGCTCTCCTCGGTGGTGATCGCCAAAAACAAACTGATCGAAGAGGGTGCGGAGTTCGTTATCATCAAAGAAAAGGGCCGGGTGCTGGTCGGCCATACCGTCGCGATCCAAGAATTTGAAGCTTACGGCGAACGCGACTTCGACCGCCCGGGCCGTTCGGCGCGCCGCGGCATGCTCCCGCCGAAACTCGCGCAAATCATGGTGAACATTGCCGCCGGCGACAAAAACAAAACGCTGCTTGATCCGTTCTGCGGCTCGGGCACGGTGTTGGGCGAGGCGCTCTTAATGGGTTATACGGACGTTGTTGGCGCCGATCTCTCCCCCGAAGCCGTTGCCGACACCAAAGCCTATTTGGAATGGATCGAAAAAGCGCATCCGGAATACAAAGGCCGCTGGCGGGTGATGCAGAGCGACGCGCGGATGATCGACAAACTGCTGCCGCCCGAAAGCGTCGGCGCGATCGTCGCCGAACCGTTCCTCGGCCCGCCGCAAAACGGCCGCGAAACGCCGGAGCAGCTCAAAAAAATAATGAATGACGAACTGGTCCCGCTTTATCGCGACGCAATCGCGGCCTTATCAAAATTATTGGTCCCGCGCGGTTCGGCCGTCTTCTCTTTTCCGGTTTTTAACCGCAACAAAGGCCCGATCTTTACGCCGGTCACCCAAGTGATGAACGCGCTCACCCCCGCGCCGCTCGTGCCCAGCGAATACCAAGACTTCGGCCTTCCCGGCACCTCGTCCGGCGGCGCGTTATACGAGCGCCCCGAACAATTCGTCGCCCGCGAGATCGTTTTGCTCAAAAAAGTCTGATTAAAAACTTTTTCATAAAGGTTCGACCGGACTTTTATGAAAACTGCGAAAAGAAAAACCGCTCGCTGGAGCACCAGACGGGCGGTTTTGTATTCGAACGTTCGATTTGGTTCTTTAGGAACCGATGTCGAGATCGGCGCCGGCGGCGGTTTTGTCGCGCGGCGGCCACATCCCCTGCTTCGCGCTTTCGCGGCCGAGCAGAAAACCGACGAAGGCGGCGAAGCCCAAAAGGATCACCGATAGGATCCGTTGCAGGTACGAAGCCGGCGCGTTATAGAAAACGCACAAGGCGACGCCCGCCAGCATGAGGATGAGGGCGACGATCGCCCCAAGGATGAATTTCAGATGCATACCCATAAAGAGCCTCCTTGTTTTGATCCGACGATCAGATGACGTAGTAATCGTTCAACCAGACGTTCATCGCGTGCATGCGGCCGCTGCCCAGAACAAAGTCGATCTCGCGGCCGTCGCGGTCGATGGCGAAGACCCGGTATTTCTGCGGGCCGATCGTCAAACCGATCTTGGCCGCCTGCAAGACGTCGGCCGTGACAAAGGTTTGTCCGCCGACGACATAGCCGACGCGAAAACCCGCCTTGGCCGCCTCCTCCTTAAAATCGAGCGTTGCCACGTCCTGCCACCAGAAGTGTCTCAGGACGCCGGCGATGAACCGCGTGGCGTGTCCGAATGACGGCTGCAATTTTGCATCGCCGTCGTCGACTTCTTTTCCCTGCACAGGTTTCGAATATCTGACCCAGCGCATGATTCGCTCCTTTCCCGACCTAACATTCGATCAAGCTCTTGTGAATGCTGGTACACTTTTGCTCGGCCGAGCAAAAGTGTACCAGACGATTGATTGATCACGTGGTTGGCATGCGGTTCATCTCGCGCGGATGTAGCCGCGCGGACGAAGCCAGCGTTCGGTGACAACGTTGTAATTGATGACGCCGAGTACGCCGCCGGCCAGAGCGCCGATAATTGCCGAACCGGCGAAGTAACCGATCATCGAACCGAGCAGCGCATCAACGCCGCAGATGAGCCGTCGCTCCGAGTGGATGCGGACGAATAGCTGCCAACCGAAGCGCCTGCCGAAACCCATCGTTGCTACTAAGCCGCGCGGTATACGGATGGCAACCGACCATACGAAGCGAGCCGCGATGGCAATTGCATTCGGGGTATTCATTGCAACAAAGCACACGCCGCGTGGCAGATGCCAGAAGACAACAGTTGGCGGAGAAACGATAAAGGCAAATCCACGAAACTCGTCTGCAGAGCTATTCCGCTTGTTATCTCCTTCAGCAAACAGGAAGAGCGCCACGGCTAGCGCGGATATAAGAGTGACTCCCAAACTCACAATCATCAATATCACACAAAGACCGACGAGAACGCCGGCTTTATTGGTGATAAGAATCGCACCTGGATTTCCGACGATTAATTTGGTCGCCAGCTTCGCGGCTATAATCATCCATACGAACGATGAGGCGGTAGTCACGATTCCCCAGGATAGAATCCTGACCACACTCCTTATAAAACCCCAGCGCGGAAGACCAAGCTTACCGGCCGCGCGGTAGGCGGCGGGGAAGGCGTGCATGACAGTCCGCCATTCGTAGGAGAGGTAGCCGGTCGCGCCGCCGGCTAAAAGGCCGAGCCACCAAAAATACTTGTTCATGTCCAAGGCGACGATGGTTCCGACGGCCGCGCCAATGGCGCAAGCAATGAAGATCTTCAAGGCGTCACGATTCATGTTTCTTCCCTTTCATTATACGTAACGTTCAACAAAAATTGTCAGAGGCCGATTGCCCAAACTAGCAAAAATTGCGTCGCGCGTCAAGAAGGACCAGCGCTTCAAAAGTGATCCGATCGGATCACTTTTGTAGCGGCGATAAAATATTGCCTTGAGAAGTTGACTGGGAGCCGATCGCCACGTACGATACTCTTTCGTTCTTTCAATGAAGAAATACAAAGGAGGCCGGCATGGTTGCTGACCTGATCTATTCCGATACGCTTATTGTCTCCGACATCCACGCCGGCTGGCGATTTTCCCGCGCCCTGGCTTGCGCGGCGCTCATCCGCCGTTTTCGCGGCCGCCGTTTGATCATCTTGGGCGACGCGTTTCATCATCCAAAAAGACGACACGTCGATCGCGTGACGCAAATCTTGCTTGATGCGATCATTGAGGCCGCGCGTTCGGGAATTGAAGTTATCTTCGTCTGCGGCAACCATGATCCACCGGCGGAATTCATCGCTTCCCGGCTGCCCGGCGTCCACGTCTGCGGCGAGTGGCACTGGCGGAGCGGACCGACGCGCTGTTATGCCAAGCACGGCCACCAATTCAACGGCCACAACCGCCACGCCTGGTTTCTCGGCGAGTTCCTTCAGGAGATCCCGGACAACGTGCATCATTTCATTCAGCGCCTCGAAGGCCGACGGCATCGCTTTAGCCGTTTCGTGCGCCGGCTGGTCGAAAGGATCTTTCACTTGAACGACGCTTTGATCGATGGCATGGCCGCCTACATCAAAGACACGTTCATCGAAACCGACGCCGCCTTTTTCGGACACACGCACTTGCCCGAATTGCGCACGGTCGGCAAGATCAAATTCGGCAACCCCGGTTGCTGGGTCGGCTACGACGATCAATTCATTTCCTACATCCTCATCGACGACCTGGGACACATCGAAATATACCGCCACGCTTCTTAGGCCCGCCGGCTCGCCGCCTGCGGGCTTTTTTATTAAAAAAAACGCCGTCCCGATAGGGCGGCGTTAGCGACGAACAGACAGCGAATGTTACAACCAGCGCGGTTCGTAAAAGCGGCCATAGCCGATGCGGCAAACCAACAGGACAATCCGCCGGAAAACGATTTGGTAGAACAGCACGGCCGGACTGGTGTAGAAAACAACGGCTTGGAGAACTTGCGTCACGGCGTAGGGACTCTTCGTGGTTCGTTTCCACCGATCAAGGCAGCGATTGGCGAGATAGATCAGCGGAACGGCCGCGACCGTTTCATAAACCACCAAGCGGTCAAGCCAATCGCGCGGAAACCCGAGCCATGGACGGATGAGATACAGGACAAAATTCCAGCTGATCGCCGAAGCGCCGATCACCAGCAGGAGCAAGAAGCGGTCGAAGAAAAGCGGCGCGGTCGGCTTGAACGGCCGCAGCAGCGCGCGCGTCAGCTTCCAGACCAGCCCCGGGGGCGAGGTCCAAACGAGCAGCTTTTTAAAACTCGAAAGCGGAACGGCGAGCGGGTTGATGCTCAGGACGAGCGCGACGCTGACGAAACCCAAACCGATGATCGCGAGCAGCGGCTGCGTTTTCGCCCACAAGCTCCCCCAGCCGCTCACGTAGCGGGCTTCAATGAGCGGAATGGTCATGCACCATGAAGCCAGCGCCATGAGTTCGACGGCAAAAAGTCCGAGGCGGTGCAAATACGCTTTGGCGGGCCACGGGGCGTCGGCCTCTTTGTCGTAATAGATCGAGTCCCGGCTGACCTTGTGATGCAAGCGCGTTCTCATGCGGAACTCCTTGTTGAAATTGAAAAGAACTTTCCCGTTGGCACTTTAACGCAAACGCGCCCAATGTCAAAATAAAAAAGTCGCCCCGCGACGGGACGACAGGCGGCGGCGGACGAGCTATCCGCGTTTGCCGGTGAACGCGGCGCCGGCAATGCCTAAAAGCACGCCGGTCACCCAATGAAGTTTGAAGAAATGAGCGGCGACGAGGCCAAGCATGATGCAAATGGCGATCCTGAGCATTTTTCACCCCTGGTTCGTTGTGGCGAAACAATCCGATCCGGCTAGAGAATAGCGCGCGACAAGGAA
>JAHFIF010000132.1 GCA_023246535.1 bacterium | reverse complement strand
CCAAGGGAGTTGAGGCCAAGGCCGAGAAGAACATTTTGACGCTGTCCGGACCCGACAAGCAGACCGTCGGACAGGTGGCCGCCCAGATCCGCAAGTTGAGGAAGCCTGAACCGTACAAGGGCAAAGGCATTCGCTATGTGGGCGAAGTTGTTCGCCAGAAAGCCGGAAAAGCTGCCAAAGCGACCGGGTCTAAATAAAGCATTACTATGGGAATCAAGCTGAATAACAAAGAAAAGATCAAGGCTTGGAAGCGCGTGCGCCGCGTGGCGCGCGTTCGCGCCCGCTTTGACGGCACCGCTGTTCGCCCCCGCCTCGCCGTGGAGCGCACGCTGAAGCATATCCGCGTCCAGGTGATCAACGATGAAACCGGCAAGACTTTGGTTTCCGCCGGCGATCATGAGATCAAAGCCAAGACCGAGAATAAGGTTGACATGGCGTCCGCGGTCGGCAAGCTTGTCGCTGAAAAAGCCCTTAAGGCCGGGATCAAGACCGTGGTTTTCGATCGCCGTTCGTACCGCTACCATGGCCGCGTCAAGGCCGTAGCTGACGGCGCGCGCGAAGGCGGCCTGATCTTTTAGCAGAAAATATTATGGCATTTCAAAGAACAAAAGAAGAAAGGGGACCGCGCCGCGGCGAAGTGATCCGCGAGGAAAAGGAATTCGAGCAGAAGATCCTCGACCTGGCCCGCGTCACCCGCGTGACCAAAGGCGGCAAGCGCATGCGCTTTCGAGCCACCGTGGTGGTTGGCGACCGCAAAGGCCGCGTCGGCTTTGGCGTGGCCAAAGGCAACGACGTGACGCTCTCGGTCAACAAGGCCGCCCGCGATGCCAAGAAGCAGCTCATCACCATTCCGCTCAAGAATGAAACGATCCCGCATGACGTCAAAGCCAAATTCGGCGCTTCCGTCGTCCTGCTTCGCCCGGCCCCGCAAGGCACCGGCATTAAGGCCGGCGGCGCGGTCCGCACGATCATGGAACTCGCCGGCGTCCCGAACGTAGTCGGCAAGATCATGCGCGGCTCCAACAAGATCAACACCTTGAAAGCGGCAATGATCGCTTTGGGCATGCTGCGTAATCGCAATTCCTAAACTCTATGGCTATTGAACTCAACAACTTGCATTCGGCTTCGGGTTCGCGCCGAACCTACAAGCGCATGGGCCGCGGCAACGGTTCGGGCAAGGGCACGACCGCCGGCAAAGGCACCAAAGGACAGCGCGCCCGCCAAGGCGGACGCAAGCGCCTGCGCCAGATCGGCATGAAGCGGACGGTGCAGAGCACGCCAAAGCTCGGCGGTTTTGCGGCGCTCGACAAGAAGGCGGCCACGCTGCCGGTCTCGGTTTTGAATAAATTCAACGCCAACGACACGGTCACGGTTTCGGTGTTGGCCAAAGCCGGTCTTATTCCGCATTCGGCCGACACGGTCAAACTGGTTGACGGCGGCAAGCTCTCGAAGAAGATCAATGTGCGCGGCATTTCGGTTTCCGCCGAAGCCAAGATCAAGATCGAATCGTTAGGCGGTGCGGTGGTTCTCTAAAGCTGCCAGCTGTAAAGCTGCAAGCCAACAAAGCACATGACCAAGCATTTGAAAAAATTGTTCCTCATCTGGAAAGTTAAGGAATTGCGCAACAGCATTCTGGTCGTTTTGGGTCTGCTGCTGCTTTTCCGCGCCACCTCTCACATCCCCATCCCCGGCGTCGACGTTGAGGCTTTGCGCCGGCTTTTCGCCTCCAACCAGTACTTGGGATTGCTGAACGTTTTCTCCGGCGGCACGTACCAGAGTTTTTCGGTGACCGCCATGGGCGTCGGTCCGTATATCACCGCTTCGATCGTTATTCAGCTTTTGACCATGGTCATTCCGCGCCTGGAAGAGATCCAGAAGGACGGCGAATCCGGACAGCGCAAATTAAACCACTACATGCGCGTTTTAACCGTGCCGTTCGCGGCTTTGCAGGCCTACGGCGTCATTCAAATTTTGCGCCAAAGCTCGCGCGGCGCCGTCTTGGGCCAGCTCAACCTGTTCCAATTTGCGACCATCATCATCAGCATGATTGCCGGCTCGATGTTCCTCATGTGGATCGGCGAGATCATTTCCGAACGCAAGGTTGGCAACGGTATTTCCCTTATCATTTTTGCCGGCATCGTCTCCCGCCTTCCGGCCACCTTTCAGCAGGCGGCGAGCACTTTTGATCCGTCGCAGATCATCACCATGATCTCTTACGTGCTGATCGGCATTGTGACGATCGCCGGCGTTGTCTTCATCACCGAGGCGCAGCGCAATATTCCCGTCACCTACGCCCGCTTTGTGCGCGGCCAGGCTTCGGGCGGCGGCTCGACCACGCATTTGCCGCTGCGCGTCAACATGGGCGGCGTCATCCCGATCATCTTCGCCATTTCCGTCATTCTCTTCCCGCCCTTGGTCGCGCAATTCTTCATGCATGCCAAGACCTTGTGGCTGGCGAACGCCGCCAGCTGGGTGGTGACCGTTTCGCAGGATCGCTTGATCTACGCCGTCTCGTATTTCGTTCTGGTCATCTTCTTCACCTACTTCTACACCGCCGTCATCTTCCATCCGGAACAGATCGCCGAGAACCTGCAAAAGCAGGGCGGTTATGTCCCGGGCATCCGTCCGGGCGTGCCCACGGCGCAGTATCTGCAGTACGTGACCAACCGGATCCTGATCGTC
>JAHFIF010000045.1 GCA_023246535.1 bacterium | reverse complement strand
TTCCATCGGCCACTCGCTTGGATCGGCGTGGAACGAGTTTTTTCAAGGAACGGTCGATGACGTTCGTCTTTACGGCAGCGCTTTAACCGCTGCCGCGATTCGGAAAAATTATCTCGCCGGCCGCGCCGCGCATCCGCCAATGCTGGCGGCAGCAATCAATCCATGAATAACCGCCGCGCCTTCACTCTTGTCGAACTTTTGGTCGTGATCAGCATCATCGGCCTGCTTTCGACGATCGCGATCGCGAGCATGGGATCGGCGCGTGAAAAAGCGCGGATCGCCGCCCAGCAGCAATACGACAGTTCCATTTATCGCGCTAAAGGCGACCAGTTGATCGGGGCATGGAACTTGGACGAGACGAGCGGAACGTCGATCGCTGACAGCTCGGGCAATAACAACAGCGCCACGCTCAACGGGACGGTCGCTTCTTCAACCTACGTCGCCGGAATTTTCGGCGGCGCGATCAATTTTGACGGCGCCACCAATTATATCCGAATATCCAAGGCGATGTCGGTAACTTTAAATTCGTTTGCCGTCACCGCCTGGTTCAAAACGGGGAGCGCGGGCGACCAGAAGATCGTGTCGGCCGATCCGAGCAATCATTTCATACAAACGCTGGCGGGTTATCTTCGCGTTTGCACCAATAATTTCTGCGCCCCGCTCGGAAATAAACTGTATAATGACGGGAATTGGCATTTTGCGGTTGTTACAGGTGATGATGTTTCGACGCGCGGATACGTCGACGGAGCGCTTCAAGTGACGCAGACCGCTTATTCGGCCACCATTTCTTCGGCGACATGGAATATTGGCGCCACCGGCAGCGACAATACCCTCAAATTCGGCGGGTCCATTGATCAGGTGCGCATTTACGGCACGGCGCTGACAGCGCTGGCGATTGAAAAACTCTATGCCGCGGGTCTGATATCGCACCCTCGTTTAGTCGCAGAAACGCGCCCGCTATGAGCCGCCGCGCCTTCACCCTTGTCGAACTTTTGGTCGTGATCTCCATCATCGGCATGCTTTCGACGATCGCGATCGTTTCAACCGGTAATTCGCGCGAGAAAGCGCGATTGTCGGCGGCGGCCGGATTTGCCGCCCAGCTTGATCGCATCAATGGCGACCTGGCCGCCGGCGAATGGCTGCTCAACGAAGGTTCTGGCACGGCAGCGGGCGACAGTTCCGGCAACGGGCGCGGGATGGTCTTGATAAACGGTTCGACGTGGTCGACCGATACGCCGGCCGGCAAAGGATATTCAATATATTTGGACGGTTGGAACGATTATCTTCAAGCGGCCGACGGCACGCCTTTTAAGTATCGGGGCGGCGGCCTGACCGCGGCGGTTTGGATCAAGCCGGATGCGGCGGAAAATAACGGCGGCTGCCTGATCAGCAAGCCATGGAATTCAGCGGGCGAGTATAATTATGTCCTTAGCTACGGGGCGGACGGAAAGATAACCATGGGGGTCAGGGGCGCGACGGGTTTTAGCATCACGACCGTCGCCAGCGTGCCGACAGGCAGATGGTCGTTCGTTGCGGCCACCGTTGATGCCGCGCAAAACATAAATATTTACGTTGATGGCGGTCTTAAGGTTTCGGCCGTGCACAATGTCGTTTCTTGGGTGCCGGTTAACGGGGACGCGAACGTCCCTTTGGCCATCGGCACCTTGTATCCTTACGGCAGCGGTTGGGGCGGCAATGCGGGTTTTTCTTTTGGCGGCCTGATCGACGATCCGCGAGTTTTTGGCGACGTGTTTACGTCGGAGCGGATTCGCCGGTTGTATGCGGACGGCCTGGCAGCGCATCGCCGCGAAATAGTTAAACGCTAATATGAACCGACGCGCCTTTACTCTCGTCGAACTTTTGGTCGTGATCAGCATCATCGGCCTGCTTTCGACGATCGCGGTCACTAGCCTGAGCAGCGCGCAAATGGCTTCGCGCAACGCCCGCCGCATGGGCGACATGACGCAAATGGCCAAAGCACTCGACCTCTATTACAACGATTTTGGATCGTACCCCTCGACCGGCGGCTTGTTCATCGGCGGCATTGGCACGGGCTACAATGAGCGGCCGTATGTCGACACGCTAAACGCCAGCCCGGCCAATTGCCTCGACCTGGCCACGCCGTCGTGGATACCGGGTTTAACGTCTTGCGGTTACATGGCGCAATTGCCCCGCGATCCGGGAACGGCCAAAAAAAATCCCAACAGCAAAGACAGCGGCTGCTGGAATCGGACTAATAACGGATACTTGTACGTTTCCGATGGCACCAATTACGCGCTCCTTGCTTATTGCACGCCCGAAGGCACGTTGCCGGGAAGCGGCAATTTTTACGAATCGCATAATCCGCAGCGGACTTTTCGCCTTTGCACGAGCGTCACGCAGTGCGCCGGCGGGTGGTATTGACAAAGTTGCCAAAGGCGCGCACGGTGGCGGTAGTTTTGATCGATTGTTTTTTTGAAAAGAGGTGGGAAATGGATATGCCAAAAGTAGTTTCGTGCACGATCCGGGAATTGCTCGGCATGATCGCGCGCGACATGGGGCGCCAAGAGAGCGATTTGTATTTGCGTTTCAACCCCAAGAAAAAGATCTATTTGGGAAGAAAGGTCCTGGCCGTTGACGCGTTCATGACGGTGCCCGTCCGGCGCTACGGCCGCATCGGCGATCCGTCCATGGGCTATTGGGAGGCTGAGGTTGACCTGGGTCACAAGTACAGCACCAATCTGGTCATCTCGATGACCGAACTCCGGATCGGCAAATCGGTCGACTGCCTGGCCCCGGCCCTGCGTCCGCTGTTTACGACCATGACCAAGTCCAAGGCCGACGGCCAGCCGAAGCCCGCCGCCGATCTGCAGGAGGTAGCTTGATCATTCATTCGAAGCGAAAGAGGCGAATCCAGCGCCTCTTTTTTAAAATCAAAAACACTCCCCGTTGTTGCGAGGAGTGTTTTTAAATTTCTAGATTTTGAGATCCATCGGATTCTCGTCGACGGCTCCCGCATTGGCGTCGGCATGAGCCGACATGTGGGCGCGACGGGATTCTTCCGGTTCGTAGATCTTCAGGTTGACGCGGGCGTTGGTCTTGGCTCCGACGATGCGAAGCAAGGTTCTTACCGAGCGCGCGGTCTGGCCCTGGCGGCCGATCACATAACCCATGTCTGCGGGGTTGATGTAGAGGGTGATAAGCACCCCGCGTTCATCAACGGTCCTTTCGGTGCGGACATCGTTGGGGTTATTAACGATCGCCTTCACTACGTATTCGACGAACTGCTGGTCATTTTCCATAGTTCCTGGGGGCTTTTTTGAAAGTCCCCGTAGTTCAGAAAGTAATGAATTTTCTCCAGCGCTGTTCGACCTGACCAGTACTGGCTGAATATACTATAGCAGATTTTTGGAAATAAATCAAGGCACAAGCTGGATTGAAGCCAAAAAAAGAAGAAACCCAGGGGAGTGGCACCCTGGGTTCGCGGACGATTTAAATGTTTTTTGAGATGGATCACCACTCACCGACCATCTTCCCGCATGGGAGCGCGTGTTGTTGTTTTTGTGCTTTTTATTCCGCAACGGGATTCGTTATGACGGAATGGCGTGACCGGCGCCTTTAGGTCGTTATTCTCCTGGATGCCCGGGCATGGGCTTGATGCGGGCCCGTTGAACGAAGGCCCTTCAGAATGCCGGCGCAAAGCGCGCGGGCGTTGGTAGGAGGTCTTTCGCAGACCAGGGATGCCGATAGGGCAATTCCCGTGTCTATCTGACCGGCGGCTATGACCCCCAAATGGATCGGATTGATCCGGGCCGTCGGCGAGCTCGCGTTTATAGCGAGCGCTTTTTCACGAACGAACATTGCTGCAGGTACAAGGGTTAATCTATCACAAAATGAGAAATTTGTCAATAGGCACGGGCCTAAAATGGGTTAAATATATAAAAAAACGGGGCCGATAGCTTTCGCTTCGTGCCCCTATGTGAGTCGTTCTAAGGCGGATCCCTCATTGTGCCTCCGTGGCGTTTTGGGGAACTGTTCCCTGCGATGGGTAGGTTCCCGGCCTGTAGTTTTGGTGTCTCCTTTTGTTTCTCAAAGAGCTTTTAGCATGAAGTTCATGCATCAAGCAGGGGCAATCAAACCCCGTCAGTTCGATAACAATCTATCACAAAACGACGAAAATGTCAACCCCGCACCTTGAGGGCACCTTTCGTCCGCGCATTGCTGATCATCGGGTTTTTGCCGTTGCCAAACATCGATTGATCGAAAATTTTTGTACGCCGCAGTGCCCTCAAGGTGCGGGGTCAACCCCCTAAGGCGGTATGTAAAAAATAAAAGGCGCGTCCGGCGACGCGCCTTGATTTGATCCGGACCGTTACCCGGGCGGCAACTCCAGGCCTTTGACCTTCTTCGGGTCGACCCCTTCGACCTCGGTGAGGTAGATGAGATTGTAGCCGAAGCGCAGGCGCTTTCCTTTTTCCGGCGTTTCTTCGACCGTGAACGGCACTATCAGGTTGGGGAAGGCGATCGTCTTCGCCTCGTCCGGCGCCTTCTCCCATTCGCCAAATCCAGGGCGGCCGGGCATGCCCATTTTCGCGACCCACTTGAGCGTGATGGTGACCATGTCGCTGCCGTCGTCGACAACAACCTTGTCGACCGGTCCGTGATACACCAGACCGCGGGCCTGGTCTTGGATCTCGCAGTAACCTTTTGGCTGGAGGCGGACGGCCTCTTCCCAGTCGTAGTGCAAATCGTCATCCGTGCCGTCGCCAAAATCTAATTCGGGGTCTTCCATGGGGTATCTCCTTGTGCGGTTTGGTGTTCCAAGTAAAGGTGCTTATCTGCTCGTTACCTTTCACCTAAAATCGCTTTTTGTCAATGGTTTGCTTCAGTCGGCTAAAGGTCGCTGCTAAAACGACGGTGGTGTAAAAAAGAAAAAAGCACGGGTTAGCGTGCTTGAAGCGTTTTGGCGAATGATATTCGCGGCCGCAGCCATTGGGTGCTTCTTTTGGCTGCGGCCGCGAACGTGTGGAAGGGGTACTGCCGGATACTTCCAAAAAATGAACCAGATCGCCCTGCTTGAACGGCTGCGTCTTTGTTTTACCAAAGACCGTTCATCGCGTGACCAGCGCTTTTAGGCAGGTGGCTTGGTCGTCTCTCTCTTTCTGTCGAGTTGCCCCGACGTGTCGCCAGGTTTTTGATTGCCTTGAAGAATCCACGCGTCCCTCGCCGTCGGGCGAGAACGCTCCTCGTCAAGGCAAAGCCATGATACTTTTGGTACGGGTTATCTGTCAATGGAAAAATAAAGAGCCTCCGCTTTTGCGAAGGCCTCAGGGGTAGCGCGCAAATTCAAGTTGGACCTTGAAAATTGCGGCTGCGGTTGTAAGGATGGGCGCGGCGGGGCTTAGCCGGGGAACAGGCCAAGGGCGGTGAGGGCCCTGAGCAGATATTTGCTGGGGACCGGGCGCATGTTTCCGTCGGGATCGTCGGTTTCCTCATCGTAGTTTTCGCGCACCTCGACGGTGACTTGGTAGCCGCCACGGGTCGGCGCTTCGATGGCCGAAACGAGCCTGGCAATCGGAACCTTGTCCTGACTGCCTTTATTGTCGGCGATCACGTTGTTTTTGCCGCCGATGAACCTGATGAGCCTATTCAGCGCTGCCAGAGTGACGCCTTCCACGGTAATGATCATGTTCGTCCCTTCCTTTGTCTTTTACTGACGGTTATTTGGTTATTTGATCAGAGAAGAACGCCAGAATTTAGCATGATACGGCTCGATTGTCAAGGTGGCGGTTACGGGCGGGAGGCAAATTGAAAACAAAAACCTCCGTCTGACGGAGGTTTTTGAATTATCGTTAAAAGATTTTTATTTACAATCTTCCGGGCAGTTGCAACTATCTTCATTTGGATCGCAGACGCCGTTCCCGCACGGCCGGCAGACGCCGGGCGTCCCGCTTGTGTCTAAGCAGGCGCTTTTCCCGGCTTTGTCACTTATTGCCCGTTTGCCGCTTGTCGGTCTTAAACCGGGGCAGCATTGTTTGCCGCCGGGAATTTCTTTGCCTTTCGTCAGATCGAAATTATTTGGCGATTCTCCATCCTTGGCGCAATTATCATTGGCGTTCGGCGCCGGAGGGGTATTGGCTGTCTCTTGTTTCTGGATCGGTGCCCGTTCGGGGAATTGATTTTTAAAAAATAAATAATAACCGGCGCCTCCAGCTATTAAGATGGCCAAAAGCAAAATAACGATGATGGGAGCGAATCCTTTTCGTTTTTGATCCATACCGCGGCGGTTATCTTGAACATAGTATATCGCAGGATGGCGCCGACAAAAAGCTCAGTCGGCAGGCGGTATCAAAAAACCTCCGTCAGACGGAGGTTTTTGGAAATTGGTTCTTGGTAATTGGTTCTTCGAAGCCCTACGCTTTGACTTCGGCCTTGTGGCCGGTGTGGGCCTTTTTCTTGGTACCGACGACGATCTTTTGGTCGATCAGCATGTTCCAGACCGGGTTGGAGGGCTGGGCGCCCTTCGAGATCCAGTACTTGATGCGGTCGGCGTTCAATTTGTAGCTCTTTTCCTTGCCGCGGCGGTTGACCGAGCCGAGGTTTTCCAGGTAAGTACCCCACGGGTCGCGGCGTTTTTCCACGACAATAAGGCGGAACGAAGGTTCCTTGGTTTTTCCGACGCGTGATAAGCGGATGCTAAGCATAGTGTTTTATGTGCCTAATAATACAGAATTCTCTTTATAGCGTCAAGTGGGGGCCATGGTTGCGGCTCCGGTTGCTATGAAATGGTAAGAAAAAGCGCCCTGGGCGTGTCCCGGGGCGCTCGCGAAGAGGATGGCGCTGGTTGGCAGAATCGTTGCCGTTGGACCGGCAACAACGGTCGCGGATCGTTGGACGAGAGTCCGGAGGTCGTAGCACCCCGTCCCTTGGTCCGTGACCAGGCTGTCCCTAAGCCAACCAGCCGGTAAAGCTTATAGGCTTTAACCGCCGGCGGTCAAGAGCGGCGCCGTCATGAACGCGCGATCTTCCGGACCTCGGCGGCGATCGAGTTCACCGAACGGCGGAACTCCGGCGAGGAAAAAGCCAGCACCTTGCAAATCTTCCGCCGTTTTCGATAGAGGGCGGAACCGGGCATGTGCGCGCCGGTCGCATCGACGATCAGCGGCCCGCCCATTGTTCCAACCGGATATGGATCGATCACCCAGCGTTGGTCGCCGGTCATGAGCCAGGAGTGCGAAAAGCCCCGGCCGAATTCGCCGTCAACAACTTTGAGTTTGAAAGTGCGGCCAAGGGCGCGCGCCAGCATGTGGCATGAAAGAACGATCGGTTCGCCTTGTTGATCGCGCCCCAAGTCCAGGTCGGGGAGGCGGGCGATCACGTGGTCCAGGCGGCGCCACAATTGGAAATATTCAGTCGGTATTTTCGTCGCGATATATGGCGTCATGAACGCCTCCTTCCAAACTTTTCTTACTTTTAAAACGGCTGTTCGTCAAGAGTGGCGTTATCGCCCGATAAGCGATAAGATTTATAGAACCTAAAAGCTAATACCTAGAAGCTACCCATATGGATTACGGAACCCGATCGGTCGAATTGCATAAAAAGTACCGCGGCAAGTTGGAGGTTAAGCCGGTCGTCAAAGTTGAAACGCGCGACGATTTGTCGCTCGCTTATACGCCGGGCGTGGCCGAGCCCTGCCTGCAGATCGCCAAGGATCCGGCGCTGGCCTATGACATGACGATCAAGGGTCACACCATCGCCGTCGTGACCGATGGCAGCGCCGTGCTCGGCTTGGGCAACATCGGGCCGCTCGCCTCGCTCCCGGTCATGGAAGGCAAGGCCCTCCTCTTTAAGGAGTTCGGCGGGCTCGATGCTTTCCCCATTGCCCTCGATACGCAAAATGTCGATGAGATCGTCGAGACCGTCAAACGCATCGCGCCGGTCTTCGGCGGAATAAACCTCGAAGACATTTCCGCGCCGCGCTGTTTTGAAGTTGAAGAACGCTTGATCGAGGCGCTCGACATTCCGGTTTTTCATGATGACCAGCATGGCACGGCGATCGTGATTTTGGCCGGACTGATCAATGCGGCAAAGTTGACGGGCCGCGATCTCAAGACCGCGAAGATCGTCTTCTCCGGCGCCGGCGCGGCCGGGATCGCCTCGGCAAAATTATTGCACGCCTACGGCGCCGACAATATTGTGCTCTGCGATTCGCAGGGGATCATCGACAAGACGCGCACCGACCTGAATGATTTTAAAAAAGGGTTGCTCGCCTGGACCAATAAAAATAATGAAAAGGGAACTATTGCCGAGGCGCTTAAAGGCGCCGACATTTTCATTGGCGTTTCCAAAGCAAATTTGCTGAATGGCGAACACGTCAAGTCAATGGCCAAAGATCCGATCATCTTTGCCATGGCCAATCCCACGCCCGAGATCATGCCCGACATTGCCAAAGCCGCCGGCGCGGCCGTGGTTGCCACCGGCCGTTCCGATTTTGCCAACCAGGTCAACAATCTTTTGGTCTTCCCCGGCCTGTTCCGCGGCGTCTTGGATGCCGGCATAAAAAAGATCACGGTGGAAATGAAGCTCGCCGCCGCCAAGGCTCTCGCCGCCTACGTCGCGCAGCCGACCGCCGACTGCATCATCCCGAACCCGCTTGATAAGAAAGTCGCCTCTGTCGTTGCCGAGGCGGTGAAGGGGGCAAGGTAATCTCGTTTCAAAACCCGTTTTTTGTTTTGGCGCGGCATCGTCAATTTTGACCGCGCCTTTTTGTTATGATAGAAAATATTCGAGTCGTTATGACTCAAAGGAGTTTCACATGCCACCAAGCAACGGTTCAATGAAGGTTGCCTTGAAGATAGCGGAGGGGGAGTGGTCTCAAAAAGATAGAGATCGACTGAATGGAGCAGGTTTCAATCTCCACAATTTTCCGGTTTCCGAAAAAGTCATCTATGTCGTCGGTTTGCCGGAAAAGACCG
>JAHFIF010000044.1 GCA_023246535.1 bacterium | reverse complement strand
CATCAGCTTGGCCGTCGGCGACATGAACGGCGACGGACAAAAAGAAATTGTTGTCGGCGCCGGCGCCGGCGGCGCGCCGCTCGTCAAAATTTTTGACCTGTCCGGCAATTTGAAAAAATCATGGAACGCCTACACCGCCGCCTTTAAAGGCGGGGTCAACGTGGCGATCGGCAACGTTTTGGGAAACGGTTGGCAATACATTGTGACCGGCCCGGGCGCCGGCGGCGGGCCGCATGTGCGCGTTTTTGACGGAAACGGTATAGTTAAACAGCAGTTCTTCGCTTACGCCAATTCTTTTGCCGGCGGCGTTTACGTGGCGGCGGGCGACGCGCTCGGCCTGGGCCGCGACCAAATAATCACCGGCGCCGGCTTTGGCGGCGGTCCGCAAATCCGCGTTTTCGACGGCGGCGCCAAAAACAAAGTCGTCGGCTCGTTCTTCGCCTATAAGACCACCTCGCGCGCCGGCGTCCGCGTTTCGGCCGCCGACCTGACCGGCAGCGGCCGTGCCACGATCCTCGCCGAAAGCACCGATGTCTTTGCAGCCAGCGCCCTTGGCGCGCCGCACTCTGTCGAGGTTCAACCTCAGCAAGCAACCAACAGTTTGCAAATACCGCCAGCAGCAACAAATTCCACCCCTTCTGATGAGGTTCAACCTCAGCAGATCGTGCCGCAGATCCCCGACCATCCGTTATTTTTGGGAATGATCAAATAAACATATGCCCGACGACAAATTACAACCTCTTGAAGGCGAGATCGTCGAAAAAGCGGAAGCAATGGGCCGCGAACTCGAAACCGACATCCGCGACGCGGCCCGACGCGGCGGCGTTTTCATTGGCACGCTCAACATCATGACCCAGCCGGCGCGCAACATGCTGACCGAACCGCTCACCGACCTATATAAGGACAAATACGAGGGTAAATTCAAGCGTCCAAAGCATGTTTTTGCTTTGGACATGGGATTGATCGCCCTCGGCGCCGTTGCCGCGGCCATTGCGATCTATTTTGGACTGATCTATAAGCCGTTCGAACCGGTGCAGGCCGCGCTCACCGCCACGCCCAATGCGCTCGTTTCCGGCGGCGAAATTGTTCTCAATCTCACCGTGACCAACAACGAGAATGATCCGATCGAGGACGTGAATGCCGTCTTTAAACTGCCGGCGCAAATTAAATTCGAACGCTCCTCGCTGCCTTACGCCCGCGCCAGCAATACCGTGAGCTTTGGCGAAATAGCCGCCCACGGCGAAGCCAGCGTGCGCCTCGTCGGCGCGCTTACGGGCAACGTCGGCCAAACCCTGAAACCGAGCGCCAGCGTTACCTATAAGGACAGCTCCGGCAAAGAGGGAAAAAAGCTCGCCGCCGCCCGCGCCAAGATCAGCAATTCTTCGGTCGGCGCCGCCTTTGAAATGCCGGAAAGCATTGTCGTCGGCCAAGTCGTTTCCGGAAACATAAAATATTTTAACCGCGGCAATTCGCCGATCGACAACGTCGTCATCATCCCGACTTGGCCGCAAAACTTCGTTGTCAATTCTTCAAAGCCGGAGCTTAAGAACGGCGCTTGGTTCATTGGCACGCTCGGCAAAGGCTCGGAAGGAACGATCGCCTGGAGCGGCTCCATGACCGCCGGCGGCGCCGACACGGCCGACTTCGCCGTGGAAACGGCCGTGCGCTCGCTCTCCGACACGTTAAGCCAAGGACAAAGCAGCCGGACCGTTTCGCTGGCCGATCCCGCGATCAACGTTTCGCTCGACGGAACAAGCGGCGCGCGAGCCGGCGACACCGTGACGATCGCGGCGACATACAAAAATACCGGCGACCATACTTTTAACAGCGCGACCTTTGGCGCGACGGCTGATCAGGGCCTGACGATTAAAAATATCGATCGCACCGCCTTGGGCGACCTCAAGCCCGGCGCGACGGGAACCGTAAAAATAACCGCGAGCCTCGACAGCAAGCTGCCGGATGCGCTAAAAAATGCGACCGACGTGCAGCTGGCCGTTCGCGCGAGCCTTTCCGGCAAACTCGATAATGATTCACCGGTCGTCATTTCTTCGCCGGACTGGAACGTCAAAGTCGCCTCAACGCTCGGCATGTCGGCCGGCGCCCGCTATTGGTCGGATACCGGCGACCAGCTGGGCCGCGGTCCCCTGCCGCCCGCGGTCGGAAAAACCACCACCCTCTGGATCTTCTGGGACGTTGCCAACACGACCGGCGCGCTCAATAACGTCCGCATCACCGGCAAACTGCCCGCGAACGTCACCTATACCGGCAAAGCCGCCAATCCGTTTGGCGACGCGCCGCTCTACGACCCGGCCACCCGCACCATGACCTGGAACGTCGGCGACGTGCCCGCCTGGCCCGGCGTCGCGACCGAAGCGATCGGCGCCGCCTGCGAAGTGACGATCACGCCGACCGCCGACCAACGCGGCACCTACGCGCCGCTTATGACCAACCAAGTCGTGACCGGCACCGACGCCGCGACCGGCATCAGCCTCAGCGCGACCGCCCCCGACATGACCACCCACCTCACCACCGATCCGCAAGGAATTGCGACGGGAACGGTGAAATAAATTTGATAACAAAAAATACCGCCGAGCCAAGCTCGACGGTATTTTTTTAATTGCTTACGGCGCCAAGCGCTTAACGTCGCGCGGGAACAGAACGGCTTCTTTAATGCTGCCAAGGCCCAGGATCTGCTGAATAATTCGCTCCGAACCCAAACCCCAGCCGCCGTGCGGCGGCATGGCGTACTTAAAGACGTTCAAATATGCTTCCATTCCGGCCGGCTTCACGCCTTTCTTGCCCATGTTCTCGATGAGTTGGGCGTATTCGTGAATGCGCTGGCCGCCGGAAGCGATCTCCATGCCCTTGTAGAGCAAGTCAAAGCCCAGCGTCTCGGCCGGGTTCTCCGGGTCGGGCATGGTGTAGAACGGCCGGTCGGACCACGGATAATGCGTGATGAAGACAAAATCGGAATTGAATTTTTCCTTGGCATACTGGCCGGCGAAAAGTTCGCCCTTGGGGTCGATGTCGGTGGTCGGCGGCACGACATGGCCGTATTCTTTTTTGATCAGTTCTTTGATCTCGGCCAGCTTGAAATGCGGGATCTTTTCCGGAACGTCCATGAGCGTCACGCCGTAGAGGTCGAGGTATTGTTTGCCCTCGGTCGCGATCGCCGCGAACATCTTGCGCATGACGCGGCCGAGCATCTCGGTCACGTCGCGGAAGTCCTTGATGAAGCCCATTTCACCGTCGATGCCGATGTACTCGTTCACGTGGCGGGTCGTGTAGTGCGGCTCGGCGCGGAAGACCGAACCGATCTCGAAGACGCGTTCAAAAACGCCGACCATGATCTGCTTGTAGAATTGCGGGCTTTGCGCCAGCGTCGCCTCCTGCTCAAAGTATTTGACCTTGAAGAAATTGGCGCCGCCTTCGGTGGCCGAACCCAACAGTTTTGGCGTTTTTATTTCGGTGAAACCCTCTTCGCGCATGACCATTTCGTAGCTCTTCAAGAGAATGTCATAAAGACGGAAGATCGCCTGAACCTTGGGATGGCGCAGGGAAACCGGCCGGTGGTCGAGCAAGGTGTCGAGGTTCAAATTCAATTCGTTCTTCGTCATGTCGAACGGCAGGTCCTCGACGAGCTTGGACACGACCTCGAGCGTCTCGCCCTGAATCTCGTAGCCGTATTTCGAGCGCGGTTCTTTTTTGACCGTGCCGACGATCGAGACCGCTTCGCCGGGTTTGACGCCGGTCTCTTTTTCAAAGACGCATTGAATGGTCGCCGCACGGTCCTGCAAAATGACGAACGAGACATTGCTCAGGTTGCGCGTGTTCAAAACGCGCCCCTCGACCAAAATCTTTTTCCCGTCATTTTCCGCCATTTGGTTCAACAGTGTTCTTTCCATAGAGTTCATTAATTGAATTAATGAGATGTATTTTTTAGACTGCTAATTATATATGGGTTTTAATCAATGAGAATAATATATTTTTTGAGACGAGGACTGTTTGAGCGTAGGAACCGCTGCGCCTTTGCCTAGCGAGTTCCGCAGTCCAAAAAACATATTATTCTCATTGATTATCGGGTTTATCCCAAACAAAAACGCCCCTCCGAATTTATTGGTGAATAAATTCGCAGGGGCGATTTTGAGTCGCGGTGCCACCCTGTTTTATAGCTTGATTACCCGCGTTTCGTGCGGCTACGGAAGATTCTAATCGTCTCGCCAAAGCGGCAAAACTTTCTTTCTTCGCCTCGCCGGTGTCAGCCGGGTCTTAGGATTAGTTGAGTGTATATCACCGCCAAAAACAATGCAAGCGGCCGATAATGATCGGACGCTTGCAAAATCGCTGCCGAAATTAGACCCGCTCTTTTATTTCTTTCTGCAATTTCGCTTTCAGATCGTCGAGACCGATCTTTTCACGCGCGCCGGTATCGCGCACTTCCAAAGTTAAGACGCCGGAATTCATTTCTTCATCGCCAATGACCAGCATGTACGGCACTTTGCCGGTCTTGCCGCCGCGGATCTTTTTGCCCATGCCTTCGTCGCTGTCGTCGAAGTCGACGCGAACGTCGAGCGACTTGAGCTCGTCGGAAATTTTCTTGGCGAATTCGTTATGGTTCTCGCGCACCGGGATGATCTTGATCTGCGTCGGCGCCATCCACACCGGGAAACTGCCGGAAACATGCTCGATGAACATGCCCATGAAACGCTCCAGCGAACCGGCGATGGCACGGTGAATGACGACCGGGCGCTCGCGTTCGCTCTTTTCGTTGGTGAACGCCAGGTCAAAGCGCTCCGGCAGGTTGAAGTCGCACTGGATGGTGGCCAGCTGCCATTCGCGACCGATCGCGTCGTTGAACATGAAGTCCAATTTCGGGCCGTAAAAAGCCGCCTCCCCCTCCCCGCGCTTGTAATTGAGCTGGTTTTCCTTGGCTGCGTCTTCGAGCGCCGCTTCGGCTTTGGCCCAGGCCTCGTCGGAGCCGATGTATTTGCTGCGGTCTTCGCCGCGCACCGAAAGGCGCACCCAGTAGCCGTCCATCATTTTCATCGTCGTGTAGAACTTTTTGATGATCCCGACGATCGTGCTCACTTCTTGGCCGATCTGAGCCACGCGGCAGAACAAGTGGCCGTCGTCCTGGGTGATGGCGCGAACGCGCGCCAAGCCGGAAAGCTGGCCGGCCTTTTCATAGCGATACACGGTGGCCGGTTCGAAATAGCGCACCGGCATGTCGCGATACGAGAACTGGTTATCGCAAAAAATCTGCATGTGATGCGGACAGTTCATCGGCTTCATGTAGAATTCTTCGTCGCCGCCGGTGACGCGGAACAACTCCTCGCCGAACTTGGCGGCGTGGCCCGAGGTCTCGTACAAATTCTTTTTGGTGATGTGCGGCGTCCAAACGCGCGAATAGCCGTTTCGCTTGTGCAATTCCCAAAGATAATCCTCGATCGCTTCGCGGATGATCATGCCGTTGGGCTGCAGCAGCGGCAAACCGGCGCCGACCAGTTCGGAGAGGGTGAAGAGTTTCATTTCCTTGCCGATCTTCCGGTGATCGCGCTTCTTCGCTTCTTCCTGCTGGTGCTCGTAAGCTTCCAGCGCCGGCTTCGACTCGAACGCCAAGCCGTAAATGCGGGTGAGCATCTTGTTTTTCTCATCGCCCTTCCAATACGCTCCGGCCAGGCGGCTGATCTTGAACGCGTCCTGCTTTATTTCGGACGTGTTGGCCACGTGCGGGCCGGCGCAGAGGTCGACGAAATTCCCGTTGCGGTAGGTGGTGATCATTTCGCCTTTCTTTTCCAGTTCGTCAATGAGGATCAGCTTATACGGCTCGTCCTTGAACAATTCTTTGGCGGCGGCGGGAGTAATTTCTTCGCGGACAAAATCCTGTTTCTCGGCCACGATCTTGCGCATCGCTTTCTGGATCTCGATAAAATCGTCGCTTGTCGGCGCGGCGCCGCCGGAAAAATCCAGGTCGTAATAAAACCCGTTGTCGATGACCGGCCCGATCCCCAACTTGACCGCCGGGTATTTCGCCCTGATGACGCTCGCCATGATGTGCGAGAGCGAGTGGCGGATCTTGTGCAATTGATCTTCCATATTTTTCTCGTTATGAATAAAAAATCCCGTCCTAAAAGCGCAAATATTTTGCGCATTCAGGACGGGGTTGTTTCCCGCGGTTCCACCTGATTTTCCCCGCCAAAGCGGAGACGCTCGTTTGGATCAGATTGGTCCCGCCGCGGCAGGATCGCCTTATTCGCGACCGCGCTTGGTAGGCGCGGCGTTCTCTGATATGGCTTAATTCTAGGGATAAGACACCGCTGTGTCAAACGTTTTATTGGCCGCTCATTGACAAAATTGCGATTTTGCGCGAAGGTTGGGCCAGAAATGCGTTTTGGAAAGGAAGGGTAGATCCTTGATAATCGACCTGCATGCCCACACTTCGTCGCATCCGATGAAGAACCTGCATATCGCTTCGGCTTCGATCGAGACGATCGAGGCGGAAGCGCGCCAATACGGCATCACCCATGTCGTCCTGCTCGCCACCTACTTCCCGCTCAAGGGCAGCGGCGTCCATAATTATGACCTGTTGAAACGGATCGGCGGCCGCCCGCTCTTCAAGATGTTCGGCAGTCTCGACGTCATGAATAACTTGGACGGCGGGCTTTCCGAGCTCGCGGCGCTGGCGCGCGACAATCGAATCAGCGGGATCAAACTGTATCCCGGCTATCAAGGCTTCGAACCCGGCGACCGGCGCCTCGAGGGCGTTTACGCGCTGGCCGAAGAACACAATCTGCCGGTCATGTTCCACGGCGGCGAGCTGCACCTGTGCTGTTCGCCGACGATCAAAAAGTACGGCCCGCGGCCCTGCGGCTTTGGCGCCTGCAAGCTGGAAGAGTACGCCAACCTGGCGCACCCGTCATACGTGGAAAAGCCGGCGCGCGAGCACCCGCGGCTCAAGTTCGTGGTGAGCCACCTGGCCAACCCGCACTTTGCCGACCTCCGCGCCGTCATGCGTCGCTGTCCGAACGTCTGGACCGACATTTCCGGACAATTCGTTTCCGGTTCGTCGGAAGACACGCCGGAATATCGCGCGGCCATCGTCGCCGAGATCAAACAGTTCCTCGCCTTGCCGCGCGGCGCGGAGCGCGTCGCCTTTGCCACCGACTTCCCGATCCAGGGATACAAAGATTCCCTGGACCTGGCCCGGCGCCTCGAACTGACGCCGAATGAACGCAGCAACGTCATGGTGGCGAACGCCGTTCGCATCATGAACCGTCAATATCAACCGTAAGGAGCAACATGGACAAACGGAAAGTTCTCGTGACCGCCGGCAATACCCGCGTCCCGATCGACCGCGTGCGCGGCATCGACAACATCTTCAAGGGACGGACCGGAACGCGGATTGCCGAATACTTCACCAAGCAGGGATGCAGCGTGACGCTGCTCTGCTCGCACCCGCATCTGGTCGACGTCTTCCCGCGCGACGCCGTCAAAACCGTTCGCTTTACGACCTACGACGAACTCACGGCCAAGATGGAAGAACTGGTCACGACCGGCGGTTTCGGAACGATCATTCACTCGGCGGCCGTCTCCGACTACCGCCGCGCGGGCATGTACCGCCGCGTCGGCGAAGCGGCCGGCAACGAACGGCGCCAGGCCATGATCGTCGAAGAGGTTGACGGCTCCGGCAAGATCGGTTCCAACCACGACGAGCTTTGGATGAAACTGGTCCCGACCGCCAAGATCATCGACAGGATCCGCAAGGACTGGGGCTTCACGGGTACGCTCGTGAAGTTCAAGCTTCAGGTCGCGATGTCTGACGAAGACCTGTTCAAGATCGCCGTCCGTAGCATGCTCGACTCGCAAGCCGACTTCATCGTGGCCAACACATTGGAAGATATGGAGAAAGTAGCTTTCATCTTCTCGGCCCGTGAACCGGACACTTTCGTTTCGATTCCGCGCGCCGACCTGCCGTCGGCGCTCTACGCGGCGGTGATGCGATGAAGCTGCTCTTGGGCGTCACCGGCAGCGTCGCCGCCAAACTCACCCCCAAGCTCGTGGCCGCGATCCGCGCCAATGACCCCGGCGTCGAGCTCGTGGTCATTGCCACCGAACGCGGACGTTACTTCTTCAAGCGTGTGGAAGTTGACGCCGAATTCAAGACCGACAAGGACGAATGGCCCGAGGGCGGATATCTCAAGGGCGCGCCCGTCCCCCACATCGATTTGGGCGAATGGGCCGACAAGCTGCTGATCGCCCCGCTCACCGCCGACACGCTCTCCGACATGGCGAACGGCAAAGCCGACAAGTTCCTGACCAGCACCGTGCTGGCCTGGCCGCGGGAAAAACCGATCGTCATCGCCCCGGCGATGAATACGCGGATGTGGACAAACCCTCTCACCCGGCGCAATCTGCAAACGGTGAAAGAAGTCTATCGGATCCGCGTGGTCAAACCGATCAACGGCAACTTGGCCTGCGGCACGACCGGCATCGGCGCGATGGCCAAGATCGACACGATCGTCGCCGCGCTGGCCGCACGCTAACGTCAACCTGACGCCAAGACCTCTTCCACGCGGAAGAGGTCTTTTTCTTTTCTTCGCGCGCTTGACGGTACGCGGTCTTCCGCTTTAATATTTCGTTGCGCCAGTTCCTTGCACATAACCGCGCACGAAAGGACCGAACCATGAGCGACCAGACCATTCTTGCGATCGAAGGCGGCGGCAGCGGCTACCGCGCCGCCAAAGTCACCGGCAAACAGATCGAATTGATCGGCGGCTTGTCGGCGACCGAGATCGCGCCCGACAGCGTCCCGGCTTTCATCAACGACTGCGCCGGACGGATCGGCGCCCAAGCCGTCGGCGTCTCCACCTCCGGCTTTGTCACGCCTGACGGCGCGATCGAACATTCGACCAACATCGGTCTGCCCGACAACTACCGGCTCGCCGCCTTGATCGC
>JAHFIF010000043.1:6429-9022 GCA_023246535.1 bacterium | reverse complement strand
CACGTCGACCTCCCGCCGGAAACGTATTTGGCGGTGTTAAAACGGTAAGCCATCCCATGGAAACAAAAATTTATATCTTGACCTTCCTTGTCGTGGTCGCGTTTTTCATGCTGTGTCTGCTGACTTTGCGGCGCTTGGCCGGCTGGTTGGGGCGGTTCATGGTGAGTTTTTGGACCAATACCGGCGTGCTCGGCGCGAAAGACGGCAAGGTGAACAACGCGCGGATCAATGGTTTTGTCTATGTCGGCTCGGTGTTGTTTCTTTTGCTGGGTATGTTTGCGATCGTCGCTCTTGGCGGCTACCAATACGCTCAGTTTAAATTTTATGCTTTGGTCTTTGCGGTCGTTCTGTTGGCGCCGCCGCTTGCTAAATGGCTCGGCCGGCGTAAGCAAAAATAATCGGGCGGCGTTTATTTAAGAAATTAAAAAATATGTCGGGAATCGATAAAAGCATGATCGGACCGTACGCGGTTGTCTTGGTTATTTCTTTTTCCTACCGGCTGTTATTTTATTTATACGGTTATCGTTATTACGAAAAGGCCTGGGCGTTCATCCATCAGAAATTTCCCAAAGTCTCGGACCGGTTCAACCCGTCGTTTTACATTTTGTTCCTGTATTCTTGGATCGCGGTGTTCTTCATCGGGGTTATTTTCCATCTGGCCGGGAACAGGTTGGGGGAGTATCTTTTTATCGGGATCTTTCTGTTTTTTACCTCGCCGGTCATGATGTTCTTGAACGTTTGGCGGTACGATAAAACGCGCGCCGCCGCCGCTTTGGAGGAATTTCCCGACGGGGCCGCGATCATTCGCCGGAGAAAATTCCGCAAAAAAATCTTTTTGTACACGCTCGGCTTTATGATCGTTCTGATCGCCGGCTGGTCTTCATACGCCTACTATTCTCAAGTTTACGCGCCAATGGCGTGCGACAAATTGTCCCGGTCGAACGATGCCGCTTTGGCGCAGCGCTTTAAGACGGGCGCGCAGAGCCTCGGTCCAAACAACAACACGGTTGTCGGCAACAAATGTTACGAGAACGTTTTTTACACTTATCGCGACCGCGTTAACGCCGGGTCGGTAAACGCATTTTCCTATATCGAAGAGTTGCCCTCCGGCCAGGTGTTAAGCAGCTGCCGTTCGCAAAATGATGGCGGGCCAACCTTGCCGCCGGGCTGCCGTCAGTATCATCAGGATTACTATAAATTGTTTTATCAAGTTGATTTCGACGAAAAGCAATACCTTGCGCCAATGGGCAAATAACGAAAATAAATCCCAACACCCTGCTTATGAAAATTCTCGTTCTCTGCGCTTACGGACAAAACCGCAGCCGCTACCTGGCGGGATATTTGTCGACTAAGGGGCATGAAACGGATTTTGACGGCGTGAAGAATGAGAACAAGGATGCGGTCCAGGAAAAGATCGATTGGTCCGACATGGTCATTGCCGTGACGCGCGACATTCATGACGCGGCGCAGGCCGATTTCGATCTTGAGGGAAAGAAGGTTTTCGCCCTCGACGTCGACGACCGCCCGCACAAGATCTTTTTATCGTTGCCGATCTTGACGGGGGACGAATGGGTCGAGTTCCAAGAGCAGCACGTTTATCCCAAACTCATCGAACAAGCGAACAAAGTTCTCGGTCTCTGAAAAAATAACAACAATCGGCTGTTATTGGTAGGCCACGATTTTTGAAGTATAATAGTTTTATGCACCGCAAGATTGAAAAACAAAGGACATTTTGGCGTCGTGGCTTTACCTTGGTCGAGCTTTTGGTTGTAATCACCATCATTGGAATGCTGTCAACGATCGCGATCGTTTCGCTCAATTCTTCGCGCGTCAAGGCAAGGGACACGAAGCGCCTCGCCGACCTTAAACAGATTTCGACGGCGTTAGAATTGTATTTGGGCGATAACGGCCATTACCCGATCACGACGACCTTTGCGTGTCTCGATTGCACCTCGTACATCAACACGCCGATCTTGACCCCGGCCGCGGCCAATCTCACCGCCGCCATTGCGCCGTATTTAGCCAAAGCGCCCGTTGATCCTCTTGGGGTGGGCAACAGCGATCAGGGCTACCTGTATTATTCCTTGGACGGGGTTAATTTTAAGCTATTTTCTTGGCGCCGCCCGGAGAATATGTGCAACTATCCGTCGACGGTTATCGATCCGTCGCGTTGTGTCACAGTGACGGCGTCCTGCGGTTGTTCAACGGGAAACAACACGATCGCCATTTGGACCGGGGTCGGGGTTAATTATTAGCTGCAGATAAGCGGTATTCGCCAAGCGACGCTTGACAAAATGCGCAAAATGCGCTATTTTTTTATATTGAATCGTTCTTTGTAGCGGTTATTTTCGGTCGTTGCGCCGGTAATTGCGCCAATTGCCGGCCGAACGACCGGAAGTAGCCAACTCAACAAAAAGGAAAAGGAGCGTTCGATGAAAACAGTCGCAGTGATCAGTTTCGTTCTTGGCAGCTTGCTCTCGATCGGTTGTGCGCACCAGGCGCGACAGCTTCAGCCGCTGGTGGTGGACTCGACGCCGGTTTGCACCGAGGCGACGGCGCTCAAGAATGCGCAGGACGAATTGGACAAGACGAA
>JAHFIF010000043.1:0-6419 GCA_023246535.1 bacterium | reverse complement strand
GTTCGCGATGAGAACGACCCGACGGCCAGTCCGGAAGCGCTGATCGCGTCGATCCAAGACGCGATGCTGGGTCGCGTGCTCGGCACCGACGTTCATGGGCAGTATCGAGAGCTCAGGGACAAGGCCAGAACCCGCTATGCCAAGTTCGCGGTCCAACGGCTTTACGATTATCGCAGCGCCGACCGCTGGACGAACATGACCGCGAAGGTCGCGCTCGCCGAAGCGTTGAACGCCGTCTCGATGACGCTCGGCCAAGACGGGAACGCGGAGCTCATAGCGCAGATCAAACAGCTCGGGCCCGATGTTCGCCTGGGCTACGCCAGAAAACTCATCAAGCATTTGCGCGGCGCGGTCGACGGGAAATATCCGATGCGCGACAACGCCATCGCCGACACCGAACAGGCTATTTCCTACGCCCTGCACGAGGGCGATGACGTTTCATCGTTGACGATCAGCCTGACGAGGATCAGGAACGACTACTGCGCCAAAGCGCCGCCGGAAGAAAAAGGCGGCTGTCGCTGGTAGCGGCGGAAACGCTAAAAACACGCCGATCTTTCATTCAGACCGTTCGCCCCGCGGGGTGGGCGGTCTCTTTATATATAGGAAGGGTGTTTTGCCTTGTCGGGCGGGCGTGAAGGCGTTATGATACTGCCTTATGAAGATAAAGAAGCGCGCGCTCATGAAGATCGTTTGGGTCGGGATCGTCGCCATGACCATCCTTTCGACCTTGGCCTTTACCGCCAGTTTGGGGCGCTAACCTTTTTCGTATGCAAAAACGCTGGATCGTCAAAGCCACGGCTCCGGCGGAATTTTTAAGCGGACTCTCCGAGTACCCGCCGCTCGTGGCGTCGCTGCTGTGGAACCGCGACATCAAGGATAAAGAACAGATCCGCGAATTTTTGGACCCCGACTGGGCGCGCGACGTGCACGACCCGTTCCTTTTTCGCGACATGAAAAAGACCGTCGACCGGATCTTCAAGGCGGTCGACGCCAAAGAGAAGATTACGATCTTTGCCGACTACGACGCCGACGGCGTGCCGGCGGGCACGATCCTGGCGGCCACCTTGCGCGAATACGGATTCAGCGCCGACATTTACACGCCGCACCGCGAGACCGAGGGCTACGGGCTGAACGTCAAAGCGATCGAATACTTGGCGGCGCAAGGAACAAAAGTGATCATCACTTGCGACTGCGGGATTTCCAACACGGCCGAAATTGCCTTTGCCGCGGCGCAGGGGATCGACGTGATCGTCACCGACCACCATCAAGAGCCGGCCGAGTTGCCGGCCAAAGTTTTTTCGATCATCCATCCAAAAATTTCCGGCGAATCTTATCCGTGCAAATTCCTCTCCGGCGGCGCGGTGGCTTTTAAATTGAGCCAGGCGCTGTTGAAGACGCGGCCCATCCCCAACGTTGAAGCGTTTGAAAAGCGTTTGACCGAACTGGCGGCCATCGCGCTCGTCGCCGACATGGTGCCGCTTTTGGGCGAAGCGCGGACGCTGACCAGTTTCGGCTTGCGCGTTTTGAACAAGACGACGCGGCTCGGCCTGGTCAAGCTTTATGAAACGGCCGGCATTGTGCCGGGCGCGGTCACGACCACGACGATCGGTTTTCAAATTGCGCCGCGGATCAACGCCGCCGGGCGCATGGACCATGCCAACGGCGCGGTCGCGCTCCTTAATGCCGTTGACGAGGAAGAAGCGGTGCGGCTGGCCATCGCCCTTAACGACACCAACACCGAGCGGCAGCGCGTCACCAAAACGATGACCGACCAGGTGCGCGAACAAATTTTGGCCACCGGCCAGGAAGAGGCGCCGGTGCTGGTCGCTTATGATGAAAAATGGCCGGCGGGGCTGATGGGTCTGGTGGCCGGCAAGATCGTGGAAGAATTCAACCGTCCGGCTTTTGTCTTTACCAAGAAGAACGAAAATGAATTGGTCGGTTCGGGCCGCTCGATCCCGGCCTGGAACTTGATTCTGGCCATGCAAAAAATCCCCGATGCCTTTTTGCGCTTCGGCGGGCACATTGGCGCGGCCGGGATGAGCATTCTGCCGGACAAATTTGATGATTTTAAAAAACGGATCGTCGCGTTGGGCCAAAGCGACCTGGCGGGGAAGGATCTGACCCCGGCGCTGGACGTGGACGCGGAAATATCGCTCAAGCAAATTGATTGGGAATTGGAAAAATGGCTGGCCAAGTTCGAGCCGCACGGCATGGGCAACCGGCCGCCGCTCTTTGTCGGGCGCGGCCTGTCGGTCATTGCCGCGGACGCGATCGGCGCCGACGGCAAGCATTTGCGCTTGACGCTGTGCGAGAACGAAGGCAAGCCTTACAAATGCATTGGTTTCAAATTCGGCAGCTGGGCCGGGGAGCTTTCGGCCGGCGACAAGATCGACGCCGTCTTCGAGATCGGAGTTAATGAATGGAACGGCCGCCGCGAATTGCAGCTGCGGATCGTCGACTTAACAAAAAAGAAATGAACCACGAAAAATTGATCACTTACACCGACGGCGGCGCGCGCGGGAATCCGGGACCGGCCGGGATCGGCATTGTCATCATGGAGGGCGAACGGGTTGTGGATTCTTTCGGCCGCTACATCGGCGAAACCACCAATAATCAAGCGGAATACCGCGCTTTGATCGCCGCGCTGGAACGCACTTCCGAACTTGGCGCAAAAGAGGTAGAATGTAGGCTAGACTCCGAGCTGGTGGTTAAACAGATGCGGCGCGAGTATAAAGTCCGGGACAAGGATCTGCAAACTTTGTACCTGCGCGCCTATAATTTGAGCGTTGGGTTCAAAAAAATAACCTTTCACCACGTTCGCCGCGAATTTAACGCCGCCGCCGACGCCGAGGTTAATGCGGCCATCGATCGCCATTTGTCGAGCAAATAATAATTCGATCATTATGAAAAATTTTTTACGAAAAACGATCCAGGTCGTTGTTGCCGTCGCCATGCTGGCGGTTCCCTTCGGGACGAACGCCGGGACGGGCGATATTTTTAAGGGTTGGGCCTGGTCGTCGGCGATCGGCTGGGTGTCGATGAACTCGACCAACTGCACGGCTGCGACCTGCAGCGGCGCCGCCGCCGCCTATTCGTACGGCGTGACCATTGATTCGTCGCGCAATTTAACCGGGTACGCCTGGTCGCCGAACATCGGCTGGATGTGCTTTGGCACGACCTGTGGCGCCATGACCGCGCCCGATGGAGCCGCCAGCTGGGCGACGCTCGGCAGCGATCAATACACGCCGCAGGTTTACGGCTGGGCGCGCGCCTTGTCGTATGCGACCGGCAATGACGGTTGGATCTCGTTCAACTGCCAAAGCGACGGGGTTCACTCGGTGCGCAACACCTGTGGCGCGCACAGCTATTACGTTTATACGACTTTGAACAGCCCGACGCCGCCGCCGCCCAATTACGACGGCCAGTTTCAGGGCTACGCGTTTAATTGTTCAGGCGTGAACAGCGGCACGCAATGCACGGCGGCGAACTATGCCAGCGGCTTCGGATGGATCCACTTTTCGCCGAACTACGTGCAAGCCGGCGTTCCCACTCCCGGCACCTACGGCGGCGTGCCCTGGGTTCAAGTTCTCTACGGCGACCTTTACTCCAAAGGACGCATTTCCACGCCGTCGCCTTTCACCACCACTTTTGCCCAGACGAACGCCACCTACTGTATCGACTCCGGTCTTGGTTCGTCGGGTGTCACCAACTTTACGAACGACTTGAGCAAGTGTTCGTCCGGAACGCTGTCGCCGAACATCAGCTTGCCGAAAAAAGGCAGCAATTATTCCAACACGCTCGGCCGGATCAAGCTGCGTGGCTACAAGACCTATACCGCCGATGCTGATCCGACCAAGAACGGCATTTTCCCGATCAACTACGATACCAGCGCCTCCAGCCCGCTCGTGCTGCAAAAATACGGGCCGTGGGGCCAGATCACCAATACCAACGTGAGCACCTTGCCGGCGCCGCCGTTCTTGAGCACCGACATGGCTTTGGGCGGCGCGGTTTACGACACAGTGACGCATAGCGGCTCGTGGGTCATGGGCGCAACGACCTTTAAAAACGCGACCGGAACGGGCAGCGGCGCCGGCCTGCTCATCGTTCGCGGCAATTTGGAAATAACCGGCAACGTCGTTTATGGCGGCGGCACGATCACCAGCCTTAAACAATTGGCCTCGCTCGGCATTTTGGTGCTTGATGATGGCGCCGGACATCCCGGGAATATCACGATCGACAGCAATGTGACCCAGATCGACGCCAACATTTACGCCGAAGGCGAAATTTCCACCGGCACGACCAATGACCCCAAAACCGAAGCGGCGCTGAGGATCAACGGCGTGGTCGTGGCCAAGCAATTCAACTTCCAGCGCAATTACCAGGGCGGCGCCAATCAGCCGTCCGAACAGATCGTTAACGATGGCCGCATCGTCGTTAACACGCCGCCGGGCATGAACGACTTTATCGCGTCGTTGCCGGCCGTCAGTTATTAAGCGGCGTGTGGTATAATGTTCTTACATGGCTTTATTTGGAATAGGAAAAACGAATTCATACCTGGGAATTGATATCGGCGCGGCCGGCATCAAGCTCGTTGAGTTCCACGAACAAGGCGGACGGGCCAAACTGCACACCTACGCCTATTCGGAACGCGCCACGTCCGACCTGTCGCTTAATCTGCTTGACGACGTGGCCGGGACCAGCGCGGCGATCAAGGCGATGATCAAAAAGTCCAAGGCGACCGCGGTAAAAGCGGTGACCGGACTGCCGATCTCGTCGGTCTTTTCCTCGGTTCTTTCCGTGCCCAAATTGGCCGATAAAGAACAAAAAGGCGCCATTGAAGTTCAGGCCAGAAAGATCATTTCCATTCCGCTCGAAGAATTGATCCTGGATTCCAAAGTCATCACCTCGCCGGAATTGCTCAAGGCCAAGGGGCCGGATGCGCTCAAGAACATTCAAGTGCTTTTGACGGCCGCCCCGAAAAACCTGGTCGCCAAATATTTGGCCATCTTTCGGGCCGCCGGCCTGGAACTGGCCTCGCTGGAGACCGAGGCTTTTGCCCTCATCCGTTCGCTGGTGGGAAAAGACAAGTCGACCCTGATGATTATCGATGTCGGCGCGCTGCGCACCTCGGTGCTGGTCGTGGTCGGCGGCATTCCTTATCTTTCGCGATCGATCGATGTTGGCGGCCTTAAGCTCACCAAGGCCGCGGCCGCCGCCCTCGGCGTGCCGGACGAAGAAGCCGAATCGATGAAGAACGACTTTCAGTCGATGGGCGCCGTTGCGGAAAACGGAATTCCGCCGGTTTTTGAGCCGTTGGTCAATCAGATCGTGGCCGAGGTGAATTTTTCGCTTAAGCTTTTTTCCGGGCTGGATACGCAGATCTCGGCCGATAAAACCGCGGCGCCGCCGAAAACCGTCGAAAAGGTGATTTTGACCGGCGGCGGATCGCTTTTGCCGAACCTGGACGTCTTCCTCTCGCAGAAACTCAATTTGCGCGTTTACCGCGGCGATCCGTGGGCGCGCGTTCTGTATCCCGACGATGTGCGACCGCTTCTGGACGAGATCGGACCGCGTTTCTCGGTTGCCGTCGGTTTGGCCATGCGCGAGTTTGAATCGTAAAGTTAAAAGACATGCCTGACGAAATCGTAAATCAACCAGCCGCCGCACCCGCCGCCGCCAGCGATCAGGTCGGGTTGCGCGTCTCGCTTATTCCGGCCGATGAGGCGGAGCGGCTTGATCCGCGCCGCGGTTTTCGCCGTTTTCTCACCATTGTCATTATTTTTGTCGTCGCGGTCGGCGCGGTTTGCGGCGGTTTGTGGTTTTTGGTGAATACCAACACGCAATCGGTTGCCAAGCTGGATCAGGAAACGGCGGATTACAACAAGCAATCGAAAGATCTGGAGCCTTCGATCAAACAAGCCAAGTTTGCCCAGTCGCGGCTGAAGGCTTTGGCCACGATCCTGCCGGAGCATAAGACCGGTTTGAAAATTTTGGCCTTTTTGGAAAATTACACCCTGCCGACCGTCGGTTATACCTCCGCCTCGATCTCGGTCGAAGGGTCGGTCAATTTGGCCGTTTCGGCGGCGTCGTTTGAGGCGTACGCGGCCCAGATCAGCGAATTCAAATCGCGCCCCGAAATTAGGACCGTCGTGGCTTCCGGTTTAAGCCCGGTCTATGACGATAAGAATAATCTGACCAAAGCCAGCTTTAACCTGGCGCTGACGTTCAATCCGTCGATGTTCAACAATAAACCCGCCGCTAAATAAACGCTCGTTATGCCCGCCGATCCCGTTACCCGGAATCCGCCAAAAAAACCGTTCGCCGTCGCCGTTTTGCGCATCGGTTCGCATCCTTTGGTTTACGCCGTTGCCTTCGTGGCCGTTGTCGGCGCGCTGGTCTTTTTCTTGGCGATCGTG
>JAHFIF010000042.1 GCA_023246535.1 bacterium | reverse complement strand
CAATACTGCAAGGGCGCATCGCTGGCGATATCGATTCGCTTAACGCGATCAGGCTTGACGATCTGGCCGCTCATCAAAAGCGCCTGTACCGACCGCGATCCGCAGCGGTGATCGCGGTCGGGGCGGTTAAGCACGAAGCCATCGTTCAAATGGTGTTGGAGCGGACAACGGGTTCTGCGGAAGGTCCGGCTCTGTGCCGACAGCCGCTCTACCGCCAGATCGTTCGCGACACGTTTCACGATCGCGACATTCAAGAAAAAACGCTCTTGTACTTCAACCCTTTTGTCGACAGCGCCGATCGTCATCGGGACGCCGTCTTCCTTGATCTCCTGGTCGACTATCCTTTTGGCTTGTTGATGCAGGAACTGCGCATGAAAGAAGGCATTGTTTATCGGATGAGTTCGAAGGGTGGCGACGGGTTCATGCCTTTCGCGGAGATATCGGTGAGCGCCGAACCTTCGCGTTTCGACCACGTTGAGCAAGAGTTCGTTCGGTGTTTGGAGAGGATCGCCAAAGGCGACATCCCGCCCGAAACATGGAGGACGACAATGTCAAAAAAACGCCGCTTTTATGCGACGCGTCCTTTCACCAAAGAAACGGTGAGAGCGCACTGGCTTCGCGAGGATTGGCTGGAAGGGGAAACGGAGGATCTTAACGCCGGCGAGCTGGTTTTGAACTCGACGCGCGATGACTTTGCCAGAATGGCAGGCGAAGTTCTTTCGCACGGTCCGCTTGGTCGCATCGACTTTGTTCATTGATTCTGATCAGCTACCCGCGTTGCCTCTCGGTAACGCGGGTTTTTAATACCGGACATTATAATTTTACCGTTGATAATGCCTTTAATCTTGACAAAAGACGAAAAATTTATTATGTTATAGCGTTGTCAAATACCGAATTTTTGGCAGGTTTCTTAACAAAAGGAGCTATTGTGGAAACAACTGAATTCGTCAATTGGGACATTCCCGTGACGCGCAGCATTCTCGATAATGGGCTGACGATAATTACGGCCAATGTTCGTTCAGATGGCGTCTACGCCAGTATCACGATGGCGACCGGCGCCCTCGACGATCTTAATAAGCCGGGTCTGGCGCATTTTCTAGAGCACATGCTTATGGGAGGGTCGTCAGCCGACGGGGTGAATCCGCGTCTTCGCGAGCTGCTTCAATATGGCGTCAAAAAGTATGCCGGCACAGGATTCTGTTCGACCGAATATAGCGTCAGCGGCTCCTGTAATTTGGCGGAAAGCATGGTCGAAGCCCTGATGCGCATTGTTTTTGAGGGCGAGATCAACCAAAAATATATCGAGCGTGAACGCAATGTCATCATGCAGGAAATGCGCAATCGCGATAACGGTTGGGCTGATCGATTCGACGCCTGGCGTACCAAGTGCCTGTATCCGACGCGCCCGGAATTGCATCGGCAGGTGATCGGCGACGCGGCATCGGTGGCCAGCATCGAATACCGCGACCTGTGCGAAAGCTACGACCGGCTATATAAACCGTCGGAAGCGGTGCTGGTGGTGACCGGTCGGGTCAACCATGAAGCGGTTGTTGAACATGCGTTGCTGACGTTGCCGCGAACGAAAGCCACGCCCGTTCCGCCGCTACGTCCAATCGATGCGGCTATCGTCCGAACGACCTTTGGCGACCGCGAGGCTACGGAAATGATCGGTCTATATTTTAACGAGTATGAGCGTCGCGAGAACCGTTATCGCCATGCCATCCTGAAAGGCCTGATCATCAACCACCCTTTCGGCATGTTGATGCAAAAAATGCGCATGGAACTCGGTTGGATTTACGAAATACAAAACGTCGAAGGCAATTGGTTCCAGCCGCAGCACGGAATCTGCATTGAATCTGACCCGAGCCGCTTCGATCAAATTGAAGACGAGTATCTTCAATGCCTGCGATCGATCGCGGCCGGCAACATTCCGAACGAGGCGTTGAAGACCGTCATGTGGCATATGCGCGACTCGTATGCGGGGCGATCCTACGAGGGTGTGACCTGGTGGGGAGAAGAGATTGCTGCCAAATGGTTGGCGGGCGCCATGGTCGACGTATCAGAGTCGGAAATGGTTATTGAAACCAAGCCGGAGGACATTACCGCGCTCGCCGCCGAGGTGCTCTCGCGCGGTCCGCTCGGCCGCATCGATGTTGTTCGTTCATAACGTTCGCCCGTTCCATCGTTGGGACGGGCGCTTTTATTATCGAAAATGGGCAAAGGGTGATAAAATAACTTTGTTAAATGACGACCAATCATGTGGATAACGACATAGTTGAAAAAATCGAACAAGCCGGGCTCGTCGGTCGCGGCGGCGCCGGTTATTCGACGGCCAAAAAATGGCGCGAGGTCGCCAAGGCCAAGGGCCGCCAGAAGTACGTGGTGGTTAATGCCAGCGAGGGCGAGGCCGGACTTTTCAAGGATCTGCATATTTTAAAGAATCACGCCGATCTGGTATTGGGCGGCGTGGTTTTGGCGTTGGATTATTTGCAGACCAAAGACGCCTATATCAATTTGAATAAAAAATACCACCGTTTGCTCCGTTTGAATTTGGAGCCGCGCATCAAAGAATGCAACGACCGCGGCTATAACATCAAATACTTCATCGAAACGCCGAGCTACATCGGCGGCGACGAAACGGCGCTCTTGAACGCGATCGAAGGCAAACGGACCGAGCCGCGTCTCAAGCCGCCGTACCCTTCAATTTCCGGCCTCTACGGCTGTCCGACGCTCGTCAATAATGTCGAGACGTTCTATAACGTCGGCTGCGTGGCCGCCGGCATTTACGCCCGCAAGCGTTACTACTGCTTGTCGGGGAAATTGAAACATGGCGGCGTCTATCACTTGCCGGAGGATTGGGACATTGCGCAGATCCTTAAGGAGACGAATAACTATCCGAATTTTGATTTCTTCGTCCAGGTCGGCGGCGGCGCCTCGGGGATGGTCTATGACCAAAACCAGCTCGCCGGACGTCCGGCGACCGGCGCCGGGTCGGTTGAGGTTTTTGACAAGCGCCGGACCGATCCGCGGAAACTCGTCTTGCGCTGGCTGAAATTTTACCAAGAAGAAAGTTGCGGCAAATGCGCGCCGTGCCGCGTCGGAACCTTCGAGGTTTACGACCTGGCGAAGAAGCACAAGCATGTTCCCTGGCCAGAAATGTTCGCGATCCTCGAAACCATGGAAGCGACATCATTCTGTCCGCTCGGCCAGTCGGTCATCGATCCGATCCGCTCTTATTATAAAAACGTTTTGAAACTGGCATGAACCAAGTAACCGTCCGCATTGATGACAAGGAATTCTCCGTCCCCGAGGGGGAGTCGCTTTTGCAAACGGCGATCAATAACGGGATCGACATTCCGCATTTTTGCTATCACGAAGACTTGCCGGTCGGCGCCAGCTGCCGCACCTGTTTGGTCGAGGACCTCAAGACGGGCCGCGTGCTCACCTCGTGTTCGCTTAAAGCCGCTGACGGCTTGGCTGTTTCCACCCGCACGGCCAAGGTCAAAAAATTACGGCTCGACAACCTCGAACTGCTGCTGGCCGGCCACCAGGATAAATGCCCGAAATGCCAAAAGGGGATGTACTGCCATGCTGCCGAAGAATTCGGCAAATACGGCGTGACCACCGTTAAATACTGGCGGCCGGAAATTCAGGCCAAGCTCCATAAGATGAGCCAGGCGGCGCTCATCGATCCGCAGCTGTGCATCGCTTGCAACAAATGCGTGGAAATTTGCGACAAGATCGGGATCGGTTTTCTGGAAATGCGCGGACGCAACATCCAAAACCACGCCGCGCCGAAAAATTGCGCGGACATCGATTGCATTTACTGCGGACAATGCACCGTCCATTGTCCGGTCGGCGCGACGCGGGAACAAGACCAAATTGCCGACGTGGAAAAAGCGCTCGCCGACAAGCGCAAAATTGTCATTGCGCAAATGGCGCCGTCGGTCCGCGCCTCGATCGGCGAAGAATTCGGCCTGCCGCCCGGCACCGACATGACGGGCCGTGTTTACACGGCTTTCCGCAAATTGGGCTTTGATCATGTCTTCGACGTTAACATGGGCGCCGACATTACGACCGTCGTTGAGGCCGCCGAGCTGGTCGAGCGGATCAAAGAAAATAAAAAATTGCCGATGTTCACGTCCTGCTGCCCGGCTTGGGTCAAGTTCATGGAGTTCTATCATCCGGAGATGCTCGGCCATTTGACGACCTCGCGGTCGCCGCAAATGCATTCGGGCGGCGCCTACAAAACTTGGTGGGCCGCCAAAGAGAAAATTGATCCGCGCCGGATCGTCGTCGTTTCCCTCATGCCGTGCACCTCGAAAAAGTACGAAGCGCGGCACAAGAAGATGAAGATCAACGGGATGTGGCCGGTTGATTACGTTCTGACGACCAGAGAATTTGGCGCGCTGCTTAAAAAACACAAGATCAATTTGCCGAAACTGAAGCCGGGCGTTGTTGACGAGCCCGGCACCTATTCCGGCGCCGCCGCCATTTACGGCGCTTCCGGCGGCGTGATGGAATCGGCGCTGCGCACGGCCGCTCACGAGCTGACCGGCCAAGAATTGGAAAAACTGGAATTCAAAAAGGTCCGCGGCATGGCGGGGATCAAGCGAACCGAGGTTGAAATTGCCGGACGCAAACTGCGGGTCGCGGTCGTCGCCACGCCGGCCAACGCCGAAAAGATCATTCGGGAAATAAAACGCGATCCGTCTGCTTACGACTATATCGAGGTCATGGCTTGTCCTGGCGGCTGCATTGGCGGGGGAGGGCAGCCGATCCCGACGACGCTCAACATCGTGAAAAAACGGACGGAGGCGCTTTACAAAGCCGATAAGAAAAACAAATTGCGCCAAGCGCATCTCAACCCGGTCGTTCGCGACTTCTTCGACAATTATATTGCCAAGCTGTCGCGCCGTTCGCGCGAAGCGATTCTTAATACCTCATACTCGCGAAAAAAGAAATTCGAGTAACCACTGATTGTCTATGCCCGGACTAGAAGAAAAAAAACAGATATTGGCCGCGCTCCCCAAGGGTGCGTATATTTTTGACAATGACGGCGTGCTGGCGGAGTCGGAAGGTAAATGGTTCGAAGCCTATGTCCGCTTACTGGCGCCGTATCATGTCGTCCACAATCTCCTTGTGCACAGACAGATGATGGGGCAATCGGACCGGGCCTGCATCTTGATGCTCCAGGCAATACACCCGGAGCTGCCCCAGGGTCCGGACGCGACCGAAGAGCTGCTGATGCAGCGCGGCCTGTTGATCCAGGCGGTAAAAACCGAATCGCCGATCCGGCCCATGCCCGGCGCCGTTGAATTTGTGCAGGCGGCGATCAAGCAGAATATTCCGACCGCCATGGCGACCGGCACGTCGCGCGTCGACATTGACGACCAAATAAAACTCTTGGGCTGGGCGTCGCTTTTTAAAACGGTCGTGGCCGGCGACGAAATTGAGCACAGCAAGCCGGCGCCGGACATTTACCTCGAGGCCGCGCGGCGGCTGGGGGTCAAGCCCGAAGACTGCGTGGTTTTTGAGGATAGCCTGAGCGGGCTCACGAGCGCCAAAACCGCGGGCATGAAAACCGTTTTCGTCCGCGATGCGCGCTTTCAGCTCAGCGCCCCGTTCGAACCATCGCTCACGATCGCGAGTTTTACGGAGCTGCTGTAGTTTGTTTCATGAAATAGAAAAGGCCGGCGAGCGAACGCTCGTCGGCCTTGGTTGTCGAGGGGCTGTCCTAGTCGAGGACCGTGAATGCAGCGGCGATATGCCTGCCGTGCACGGTCACGACTGTGACCTTGTCCGGACTGGCTCGGTCGTAGAGAATGTGGCGAATTCGATCGTAGAAGAACTCGGCTGATTGGTCGACGTAGATCGTGATCGTCGGATGCTCGTCGTTGCCGGCGAATTTTTTGACGGTCACGCGTTCGACCGCGAGCAGTACGACTTCCTCGCTGCCGCCGTCAGACTGGGTTTGCAACATCGGCTCGCCGGGCGATCCCTGATCGGTTGAACTGATCATGATGAACTTTCCGACAAACGCGGCGACGAGTTGCGCATGGCTGCGCACAAGCGTAGAAACTTCGGGGCTGAATTTTCGAGTCGCGTCCATGTTCGCTCCTATTGATCGAACATTGCGTCAGCCGATGACGTCGAACGTGGCGACGACCACGTGCGGTTCACCGGCAAGATAGCCGTTGTCGAGGTTACGGCGAACGGACACTTGCGAGGGTTGGTCAAGATCGAGTTCCAGATACTCGATCGGATAGCCGAAGAAGGTTGCCTCTTCGACATACAGGCGCACGGTCGCGGCATACCGCCCGGCGTTTTTTTCAACGCGCGTGATGTTGACCGTACGGACGGTTACCACGGCGATTTCCTCTTTTTGGAAGGGTGTGCCTTGGTTTCGCATGGCGCCGAGGGCGATCGTTTTGCGGCACAAGGCGCCGTAGCGATCGAGGGTCCCGCGCACCGGTCCGCTATTGTTGCTCGAATACATCTGGTCGCTCATCGTTTCCTCCTGTTGAATGGGTTTGTATTTTTAACGCCTTGAAAAACGGCAAAAAACCATTTCTCAAGGCGCTAAAAACGTTGTAAATGGGCGAATATTAACCAAGCAATATAGCATAAAAATGCGATTTTGTCAACCGGTATGCTATAATTTGGTCAATTAATCCCTTTTCATATGGCCACCAAAACCAGCCGGAAAACGCTGCCCAAAGACTTGTTCTTTAAAAAGATCGACGCTTTGGGCGAGGCGCTGACCTTTGACGACGTGCGGCTGAAATCAGGCTACTCTGTGGTCATGCCGGACGACGTCGAGCTGTCTTCCAAGTTCACCAAAAACGTTCCGTTAAAAACGCCGATCGCGAGCGCGGCCATGGACACGGTGACCGAGCACGCGATGGCGATCGCCATGGCCAAATTGGGCGGCATCGGCGTGCTCCATAAAAACATGGACATCGAGAGCCAGGGCCGGGAAGTGGCCAAGGTTAAATTCAGCCTCAACGGTCTCATTGAAAAACCGATCTTCGTTCTCGAAACCGACACGGTCGCGGAAATTTTGCGCCGCCGCGATGAAAAAGGTTACACCTTTCACACTTTTCCGGTTGTGAATGCGAGCGGCAAGCTGGTCGGCATCATCAGTCAGAACGACTTTGATTTTTGCTCCGATCATTCGCTTGAGGCGCGGGTCATTATGACGGCGAACGCGATCACGGCCAAGGCCGGAACCAGCCTGCGCGACGCTTATGTCATCATGCATAAGGCCAAGAAAAAATCCTTGCCGCTGGTTAACGCGAAGGGCGAATTGGCCGGGCTGTACGCCTATAACGACGTGAGCCGCATCGTCACCAAAAGCCAGCATCGATACAACGTCGACGCCAAAGGGCAGCTGCGCGTGGCCGCGGCGGTCGGCGTCAACGATTTTGAGCGCGCGCAAATTTTGATCGCCAACAATGTTGACGCGCTGGTGATCGATACGGCGCATGGCGATACCGAGGTGGTGATCAAAACACTTAAAGAAATGAAAAAGCGCTTTAACGTCGACGTGGCTGTCGGCAATGTTTCCGAACCGGATTCGGCTTTGCGCTTGGCGAAAGCCGGCGCCGACGGCATTAAGGTCGGGCAAGGGCCGGGCTCGATCTGCACGACGCGGATCATTGCCGGCATCGGTTCGCCGCAGGTGAGCGCCGTCTACAAGTGCGCCCGCGCGGCCGACGCTTACGGCGTGCCGGTCTGTGCCGACGGGGGATTGAAACACTCGGGCGACATCCCCATTGCCATCGGCGCCGGCGCCTGGTCGGTCATGATGGGCGGGATGCTCGCCGGCGTCAAAGAGGCGCCGGGCGAAGTGATCTTCGCCGACGGGCGCCAATGGAAGTCGTATCGCGGCATGGGCTCGATCGGCGCCATGGAAACGAACAAGGGTTCGCGCGAGCGCTACGGGCAAATTGCCACCGGCAAAAAAGAACTGATCGCCGAGGGGGTGGAGGGGATGAAACCGTACAAAGGCGAATTGGAAGCCGTGCTGTTCCAGTACATCGGCGGGCTCAAACGCGGCATGGGTTACGTCGGCGCCGCCAACATTGCGCAGCTGCGCGACAAGGCCGATTTCCTCAAAATCACCGCCGCCGGCCGCGCCGAAAGCCACCCGCACGACATCATGATCACCAAAGAGCCCCCTAACTACAGCGCGGAATAAAGGCCGCTAAAAAATGAACTCCGCGCGAGTTCATTTTTTAATGATGGGGCAAGGCTTGATTTATGGGCGGATCAATGCTTAAATATCCTACCCGCCGGCCGTTTGGCGGTTATGCTCAGGAGGTAAGAGACAATGGATCTTTTTAGAAGTTGGTTTGGTCCGAAGAATAAGGTCGCGCCCCCGCCGTCGGTGACTGCGCCGTCGCGATCGCATCGTCGCATCATCACGATCGTGCCTGATGAGCCGCATGAAGAGTCACGGCCGACAGTCGCGCCGGCCGCCGTCTTGCCCGACCGCGAATCAGGTTTGGAAAACCGCCCCGCGCCGGCTCCGGTTTCGACGCCGCCCAAGGAAAGCGCCGAACAGCTGCTCGAGAAGATGCGCGTGCGCAGCGTGCGCCGCAAGGAGCTGGCCGAGATTACCGCGCTCGAAAACGAGCTGTCGCCCGACCAGAGAACGGCAAAGATGGCCGCCATGAAACAGGATGTTGCCGACGCCATCGAAGCCGATGTCGATCAGCGCCGGTACCGCGTGGCCTTCTATCTGTATCAATCGGCCGTTCACGCCGCGCGCCGCGTCTGGTGAACAGGTCAGCCGCCGTCACGGTCCGGGATCATTCCCGGACCTTTTATTATTAGAAATATTTTGCCGAATGCGCTATAATGGCGGCATGAAAACGATCGAAGAACAATTGGTCGAAGCCAGGCTCAAAGAATACGCCGAAGCGTCTAATGCGAACGCCAACATCGACAAGGCGGCTTTAGCGATCGCGGCGCTCGAATCGGTCGGCCTGGAAAGCCATGTCACGGTCAAAAGAAAAAAGCTGTTGTATACCATGTCGATCATTTTGCCGCCCAT
>JAHFIF010000131.1 GCA_023246535.1 bacterium | reverse complement strand
GTCAAATTTCGCCGTGAATTGGAACAGGGCGCGGTTGTCACGCGCGGCCTCGATCGCTGTCTCACCATCTACACGGCGCAGGAATGGGAAAAGCTCGCCACGCGCCTTGCCAATTTGCCAATGTCGTCCGCCAACACTCGCGCCTTTGCCCGGCTCATGCTTGCCGGCGCCATGGACGTTGCCGTCGATGCGCAAGGACGCGTCGTGCTGCCGGATTACCTGCGCGAATACGCCAGCCTCGGCAAAAAGGTCGTGCTCGCCGGACTCTACAACCGCTTGGAAGTTTGGGATGCCGCCAAGTGGGAAGAGTTTAAGAGCCGCACTGAAATTGCCAGTTCCGACATTGCTGAAAAACTCGGCGAGTTAGGTGTTTAAATATATGGCCCATGTTCCGGTGCTCATGGATGAGGTCATCAAGTTCCTTGATCCAAAAAAGAACGAGAATTTTATCGACTGCACCTTGGGCGACGGGGGACACAGTGCCGAATTGTTGCGCCGCACCGCGCCTAACGGAAAGGTTTTGGGGTTCGACTTGGACAGCGAGGCTGTCAAAGTCGTGCGCAAGAACCTTGAAGCATTTGGTTCGCGGCTGATCGTCAGAAACGAAAGCTATGCGAACTTGGCCAAAGCCGTCGCCGAAGAAAACTTTGGCGCGGCCGACGGCGTGCTCACCGACTTCGGCTTTTCCTCGCCGCAGCTTGAAGAGCGCGGACGCGGCTTCAGCTTTCAGCGCGACGAGCCGCTCGACATGAGCTACTCGACCGCCGCCGATCACCTGACCGCCGCCGAGATCGTTAACACCTGGACCAAGGACGAAATTACGCGGGTCATTGCCGAGTTCGGCGAAGAGCACCTGGCCGAACGGATTGCTGCGAAAATTGTCAGCGCCCGCCACCACAAGCACATCATTTCCACGGTGCAATTGGTCGACGTCATTAAAGCCGCGGTGCCGAAGAATTACGAACACGGACGCATTCACCCGGCCACCCGCACGTTCCAAGCCCTGCGCATTGCCGTTAACGGCGAACTGGATTCGGTCAACGCCGTTCTGCCGCAAGCGCTCGCCGCGCTCAAGCCCGGCGGCCGCCTGGTCTGCATCTCCTTCCATTCGCTCGAAGACCGGATTGTCAAAAGCTTCTTCAAGGAAATGTCGGTCAAAAGAAAGATTGAAATTTTAACCCCGAAGCCGGTGACGGCGACGGAAAAAGAAATACAAAATAATCCGCGTTCCCGGAGCGCCAAGCTCCGCGCCGCGCTCGTGAAATAAACCCATGACCACCTTTACCCTCGCCCGCTCGCAATCGTTTGAAGTCCCGGTCCGCCAGACCATTGCCGTTCGCTTGTCGCCCGCCGTTTACAACACGGCCCTCCTCGCGATCGCCGCGCTTTTGGGGGTTTGGTATTTGGTGCAGGTCAACGTCACGATGTCGAAGAATTACCAGATGCGCGATTTGCACAACCAGCTCGCCGCCGTCCAAACCGTCACCCACGCCAACCAGATCAAGCTGACCGAGTCCGAAACCGTGAGCAACCTAACCGCCCAAGCCGCCTCCCTCGGCATGGTCCCCGTCGGCACCGTCGAATACGTCACGCGCCCAAGCTCCGGAGTTGCGTTCCGCTAGAGAGTAGAACCTAGAACATGATGAACGGCCGCTTCGGTCGTTTTTTGTTATACATATACGCTGGCCTCCGTGGACCACCCTCTCCCTACCCTCCCCCTGACAGGGGAGGCTGCGGATCCGTCCTTCAGAGATTGGATAAACCCCTCGCCCCCGACGGGGAGAGGGTAGGGAGAGGGGTCGTCGCCGCCGCGCGGTCTATTCGTATCATTCGCACGCATTAGTGGATTGGTGTCGCGTCGCCGCCGTTCAGGCGGCCCCATCATTAATGAAAATATGTTATAATCCAACCGTATGCCAGTCGCGCGCAGTGCGGGAAAAGCGGTTTTTGGCGACGTGGTGGGCGGAATATTGAACGCCCCCATTTTTTGGTACACGCGCGGCGCCTACGACGCCGGCCGCTATTGCTGGTACCTCATTGTCCGCCGTTGGAAAACGCTGGCGCTCGGCGTGTGGATCGTCAACATCTTCGTGCCCATGTACGGCCAGCATGACATTGCCGGCACGCTGATCAGTTTTTTCATGCGCGTCATTCAAATCATCGCCCGCGGCATCGTCATGGTCATTTGGACCGCGCTCGTCATTCTCATTTTCATTGCTTACCTGGCGCTGCCGGTTCTCGTTGTCATCGAACTGCTGCGCCAATTATCCGGCGTCCTCTAAACGCATGACCCCCGTCCTCTCTTGCAACGTGTGCGCCGCCCGCGGTTACCTGGGCGAAAGGCAATGTCCCAATTGCCGCGGTTTTGGTTTTATTGTTTCCATGGGCGAGCGCGCTTTGGGCTGGCGCCGGCCGCTCGACCGTTTTGCGATCAATGCCCGCCGCGGCGCCAAGCTGGTCAATCGCGTTCTCGACATCGCGCTGTTGGCCGTGGCCGCGTTGGCGCTGGGTGAATTTGCCTTCGGCGTTTTCATGGGCACGCCGCTGACGATTGAATATTGGATCGACGCGAAAAATCCGCCGCTGCTTTTCTTCTGGTTCGGCTGCTTCTGCGCCTTTGTCCTGCTCTCGCGCCGCCGCGCCGCGCGCTACGAGGCGGTTCCCGTTATCCGGCGCGAATACAAGGACGAGGTGCAAAAGCTCATGACCCCGACCGGCTGGGAGCAGGCGCGCGCCGTGCCGGCCAAATTCTATATTGACGTGTCGCGCTCGTATTCGCCGTCGGCCATCCTTGTTGTCGA
>JAHFIF010000041.1:4686-9116 GCA_023246535.1 bacterium | reverse complement strand
ACAATCACCCGCAGTCGAACACAAAGCACCATTGCCTCCGTTTGAACAGAATTTCGACCCTGCCGCCAACGGTCTTCCGGTACTGTCGTTAGTCCCTTCTTTGCCGCTGAACGAAGGGAGAACGGCACAGATTCCAGAGCTTTCGCAATCGGAACCCGTTACACAAGTCGAGCCAAGCGACCGGTTGGTGCAAGTTTTTTGACACGTACCGGCGCCGCTTTTAACCTCGCAACAAACCAACCCCGTGTTGCACGGATTATCGTCGCTCGTCTCGCAGGCGGTGTTTTCGGCGCCGGAAACACAAACCCCGTTCAAATTCGTCGACTTAACGCACCGTGCCCCGGGAATGCACCCCTGTTGGCAGGTCACCTTGCAAATTTCACCGACCGGAATCGTCCCGACTGCCGTCGTTGCATCGCAACCGCTGTTGTCGGGCACGTTTGTCGGCAGCGATTTGACCATGCGGATCGGCGGCAACCGCAATGACAAGATCGCCGGGTTGACCGTCTGCAACAGCGTGTATGAAAGCAGCGTTAAAACCAAGCCGACGATCGCATTTTTGATCATGCTCTTTCCCTGTTCGACTTCGCCGCCGCCGGCGGCGGCAATGTACCGGAACCCGCCGATCATGATAAAAATGACGGCGAGAATGGCCGCGGCGCCGATGCCCAAATTAAAGGCGGCGGCCAAATAAGTGGAAAGCGTCGCTTGCGTCAAACCGCCGATGGAAACACCGATCTTGATCGGCACCGGCACATAATAACAATCGTTATTAACCCATTGCCCCTTGTATTGTTTGCACTCCGCCTCGTCTTTCCATTTTTTACTGAAGATATCCGGGTTGGCCGCCGTGGCGGCGGCCGGCGAGGTATCGGCCCAAACCGGGGCCGCGGCAAAAAACATGGCGGAAAAAACCACCGCCAAAGCCGCAAGAAAACGCAGACGTGCGATCAAGATTTTCATTTGACGAGCTTAAGTATCTTTTGCCAAATATCGGCAGGAATGGCGCCGTCGATCTTATAACCGTTCACAAAAAAGGTCGGCGTGCCGGTCACCCCCAGCGCCAGGCCGGCCTTGTAGTCGGCAGCAACGGCGGCGGCGGTTTTTCCCGACTTCACGCAGGCGTCGTATTTCGCGCCGTCAACGCCGACGCCGATCGCCAAACGGCGCAGATCGTCGGCCGCAAAAGTTCCGGCCTCGTTCTGATCGGCAAAGAGGGCGTCGTTCATCGCCCAATATTTTCCCTGGTCGCCGGCGCAATAAGCGGCAAAGGCGGCGGCTTGCGCGCCCGGGTGCAGCAACAGCCCGTCATCGCCGATCGTGGCAAAGCTGCGATCCTGAAGCCAAACCCGGTCCGGATTGGAGACGGCCAGTTCGCGGATGACCGCATTCTCTTCTTTGGAATATGGACAGCCGAAATCGATGAATTCAACGACCCTGATCGGCGCCTTATCGCTCCCCAAGCTCGGCGCCGTCTTCGATTCGGCGGCAACGGCGGTGCTGTTGGTCGGCACCGGCTCCTTGGTTTTGGCCGTGGAGAACCTGGCGTGGTAATTCATGCTGTCGAGCGTATCCACCGCCCCCTCTTTCATCAGCTTGGTAAAACTCCAAGAAGCGACAGCGATAAAAATAGCGAACAGCGCAACGGCGATGCAAACGATCATTAAAACGATCCGGCCGCGTGTCATCCCCGAGCGTTTATGTGATAACATAGTAGAACATTATAACACGAACCGTTGAGCGTGTCCGCCAAGGACCGATCGGCGGCGGGCGGAAAGCATTCGCCATGAACCATATCATCAAAACCAAAGCTGAAAGGCGGGAGGCCAAACATAAGACAAAAATGGCTGTTTCCGGCCGCAATACCAAGCGTTTGGCGCAGCATCTCGCCCGCCGGAGCAATCTTGACCGAAAAACGGCTTCATGATAATTTAGGAGACACATATGAATATCCGCCTTATCTTAAATATCGCTCAAATCGTCGTTTCCATCCTTCTGGTCGGCGCCGTTCTCATGCAACAGCGCGGCACGGGATTATCCGCCACCTTTGGCGGCGAAGGCAACATCTACCGCACCAAGCGCGGCATTGAAAAAGCCCTCTTTATCGTGACTATCGTCCTGGCGATCATTTTCTTCGCCATCGCCCTCGCCAACATTTTAATAAAATAGCGACGCTCTTTAACGTGGTGCGCCGGCGAACCTAAGCGGTGAGCTAGCCGAACCAACGCATGAGTTTCTTTCCCAAGGTCAAACAGCGCCTCGCCGCGCAAGCGTCCGCGCTAAAAACGCGCCTGCATAACGACCGCGAAAAGCGCGCCGATATTCTTTTGGCGCATCGCGTGGCCGCCCGTCGCCGCCCGCCCACGCTGCGGCAATGGCGCCTGGTCGGCCGCGTGCTGACCCCCGGCGAACGCCGCGCGCTCCGCTGCGCCGGCTACGGAATTTTCCTCGGGCTCTTGTTCATCGCCGGACGATGGACGATCAGGCATGCCATTTTAGTGCCCGCGACCGGCGGCGAGTACCGCGAAGGGATCGTCGGGACGCCGCGCGCCATTAATCCGATCCTAGCCGGCGGCAATGACGTCGATCAGGACATCGCGCGCCTCGCCTTCAGCGGCCTCTACCGGCGCGACGCCGACGGAAAACTCGTTCTCGATCTGGCCGAGGCGGTCGATATTTCTGCCGACGGCAAGACGTATTCTTTTACCCTCAAACCCGACGTAAAATTCAGCGACAACTGGTCGGTCAACGCCGACGACGTCGTCTTTACCTTTAACGCCATTCAAAACCCGGCCTGGAAGAGCCCGTTGGCCAAAGGCCTTCAGGCGGTCACGGCCGTGGCGCGCGATCCGCAAACCGTGGTCCTGTCCTCAACGCAGCCAAACGCCTACCTCCCCTCGCTTTTGACCTTTGGCATCTTGCCCAAACACATTTGGGCCAACGTTGACCCGAACTCTCCGGCGGTCGCTTCGTGGAATTTAAAACCGATCGGCAGCGGCCCGTATAAATTCGAAAAATTCTCGCGCGATACGAACGGCAACATTACCTCCTACACCCTGCATTCGGCCGTCCGGAACAATGCCATGCTCGATCGTATTACCTTCAAATTTTACGACGACTACGGCGCCGCCAGCGACGCGCTCGCGGGCAACGCCGTCGACGGACTCAACTTCGTTCCGCCGTCGGAGCGCGACGCCATCAGGACGGTCCCGGGCATTGTCATGCACGCCGCCCCCATTTCCCAATACACCGCCATTTTCTTCAACCCGCAAAAAAATTCGGCCTTTGCCGACGTCCGCGTCCGCCAAGCGCTGGCGCTCGCCATTGACCGTCAGCGCCTCATCAAAGACGCGCTGGGCGGATTGGGCGAGATCCGCGATACGCCGCTCGAAGACAACGCTGACGGCGTGACCAAATACAGCTACGACCCGGCCGCCGCGGCCGCTTTGCTTGAAAAAGCCGGCTATGCGCTCGACCCTGTTTCCAAAACGCGGATCATGACAAAAACCACGTCGCCGAAATCAAAAAAAGAACAGCCCGTGACCACGACCTCAGAACTCAGCGCGACCATTACGACGATCAGCACCGATGAGAACCGCCGCGCCGCCGAGATCATCAAGGCAAACTGGGAAGCGCTCGGCGTAAAGACCGACATCATCACCGCCGCCGCCTCAAGCATCAATACCAGCGTCATCAAACCGCGCGAATACGACGCCCTGCTTTTCGGCGAGGTCTTGCCGTCGGAAGCCGACCCGTACCCGTTTTGGCATTCGTCGCAAACCGCGAACGGCCTGAACTTGGCCATGTACGCCAACCGCCGCGTTGACGAACTTTTGGAAAAGGCGCGCGTCGCGCCGTCGGCCGCCGAGCGCGACCTGGACCTGAACGGTTTCCAAAAACTGATCACCGCCGACGAGCCGGCCGTTTTCCTTTATCAACCCGACTATCTGTATCCGCAATCGTCGAAGATCAAGGGCTTCGACGTTCGCAGCATTACCGCGCCGGCCGACCGCTTTGCCAACGTCACGGCATGGTACCGCAAGCTTTGGGTGGCATTTAAGTAAGAACTAAAAACCAATAACTCCGCCCAAGGCGGATCAGCCTCGGACTGATAAATTCCAAAAATACGGCGAGACGACTGTTAGCCGTTGAAATACCCCTCCTTGACGTAAAGTGAGAAATAAGGTACAATATTCGACTAAGATATCTCAAATTTAGAGCCGTGGGCGAGTGGTGAAATGGCATACACGCTAGCTTCAGGAGCTAGTGGCCGCAAGGCCGTGGAGGTTCAAGTCCTCTCTCGCCCATCGACCAGCTTTGCTGGTAAGAACCAACAACCGAGAACCAATTTCCAAAGACGGGCGGTGAATTTTTTTTGTGCGAGGCACAAAAAATGCTCACTGTTCATCTCTCTATCTTTTAAACGCGCT
>JAHFIF010000041.1:0-4676 GCA_023246535.1 bacterium | reverse complement strand
GGTAGGACTTGAACGCCGGAGCGATGTTTGGCGAGCCAGCGGGCGAGCCGAACCGCGAGGCGGTGGTCAGCCCAAGGAGGCGGAAGCCGACGAGAGGCGCGACCTAGTCCTCTCTCGCCCATTCAGGGATTCGTTTATAGACGAATGGACAATTCCATAAGCATTGTCCATAACCAAGGTGCCCGGTGCATGTTTTTCGTCAGACGACGATGATCAAACACTGTTCATCTCTCTATCTTTTAAACGCGCTTTATTTTGCGCGTGTTCGTCGGCGTTCTGCGCCGCGCTTTTAACCTTTCACTTGAGAAACTGAACAAACATTATGGTGGAACAAAATAAACCACAACCGAGTTCAGCTCGGCCGCCGTCGAGCTCAGCCCGACCGCCGCGCCGGCAATTTGTCGGCCGCTCGCGACCGAACCCGTCGCGCCCGCCTTCGGGCCCGGCCCGACCACAGTCCGGCGCGGTCGGATCGCAACCGAACCAGGCGCGCGCCGAACGCCCGGGCGACTTTGGCGACAGCAGTCGAGCTCAGCTCGATCGCCGAACTTCCGGGCAAGGCCGTCCGCAATTCAATTCCTCGCGCCCGTCGGGCCGCCCGCAAGCCAATCAAGGCCGGATGCAGCGCCCGCCCATGCGCCAGATGCAGGGCCAATCTCGAACGCCGGCGCCGGCGCAAGCGCCCGCCATGTTCATGACGCGCAAAGAAACCGGCGCGCCGCGCCTTAAGGTCTACGCTTTGGGCGGACTTGAGGAGATCGGCCGCAACTGCACGGTCATTGAGATGGGCGATGACATTGTCATTGTCGACATGGGCCTCATGTTCCCGGAAGAAGGCATGCCCGGGATCGACTACATCATCCCCGACATCTCGCCGTTGCGCGGCAAAGAAAAGAACATCCGCGGCGTCATTATCACGCACGGCCACTACGACCACATTGGCGCCATTCCGCACCTCATGCCCAAACTCGGCTGGCCGGTGCTCTACACCGCGCCGCTCTCCGCCGGCATCATTAAAAAACGCCAGGAGGAATACGGCAACGTCCAGCAGCTGAAGATCCAAATCGTCAAAAGCGCCGATTCGCGCATTCAGCTCGGCCGCCACTTCGTCTTCGAGCCATTCCATATCAACCACAATATTACCGACGCCTTTGGCGCGGCCATTCATACGCCGTACGGCACGGTCATCATCACCGGCGACTTCAAATTCGACCTCGACCCGATCCCCCCGGACATGCCAGCCGACCCGTTGCGCCTCGCCGCCTTCGGACAAAAGGGCGTCCTGCTCCTCTTGAGCGATTCGACCTCGGCCGAACAGCCGGGACGGCAAATTTCCGAATCGATCGTCAGCGAAGAAATGCTCGGGATCGTTTCCAAGCACCAGGGCCGCATCATCGTCGGCACCTTTGCCTCGCTTTTGACCCGCGTTCAGCAACTCATCACCATCGCCGAAAAGACCGGACGCAAGGTCTTGCTGCTGGGCCGTTCCATGCAATCGAACGTGGAAATTTCCCACAAGCTCGGCTACATGAAATTCAAGCCGGGCACGATCATCGACGAGCAAGACTTGAAGCACGTCAATCATGACAAGCTGATCATCGTCTGCACCGGCGCCCAAGGCGAAAAGAACGCCGCGCTCATGCGCATCGCCAACCGCGAACACCGGAGCATCCGCTTGGAAGACGGCGACATGGTCATCTTCTCGTCGTCGGTCATTCCCGGGAACGAGCGCACCGTGCAATCGCTCAAGGACACGCTCATCCGCCAAGGCGCCAAGGTCGTTCACTACGCCAACATGGACGTGCATGCCGGCGGCCACGCCAAGCAGGAAGAGCTCAAAGAAATGATCATGCTGACCAAGCCCAAGTACTTCATGCCGGCGCACGGCAACCTGTTCTTGCGCCACGCCCATGCCAACTTGGCCGAAGAGATCGGCATTCCGGTCGACCATATCTTCATGCCCGACAACGGCCAGATCGTTGAATTCGACGAAAAGGCCAACGGCGTCGTCACCAAGGACAAATATCCGATCGAATACATCATGGTCGACGGACTCGGCGTCGGCGACGTCTCGCACGTCGTCCTGCGCGACCGCCTCCAGCTCGCCACCGACGGCATGTTCGTCGTCATTTGCACGCTCGAGCATCGGACCGGAAAACTCATCGGCAGCCCCGACATCATTTCGCGCGGCTTCGTCTACATCAAGGACGCGCGCGAGCTGGTCGAAAAGGCCCGCGCCCGGGTCAAGAAGATCCTGCACGACTCCGACCGCCGCTCCCCCGCTTTCGAGGAATACACCAAGAACAAGATCCGCGACGACATCGGCCAGTTCCTCTGGACCGCCACCAAGCGCCGTCCGATGGTCTTGCCGGTCATCATTGAAGTATAAAATTGATCATGGAGATCAGAAAAATTCCGAGGCCCAACCTCGGAATTTTTTATTTCGCTTCAAAGTGATAAAATACCGCCATGAAACGCCGCGCTTTCACCCTCGTTGAACTCCTGGTCGTGATCTCCATCATCGGCCTTTTGTCGTCGATCGCCGCGGTCTCGATGTACGGCTCCCGCGACAAGGCAAAGATCGCGGCCGGGCGATCATTCGATCAGAGCGTGCGCAACGGCCTCGGCGATCAATTGATGGGCGAATGGACGCTGGAAGGCGGCGCGGCGACCGACGTTTCCGGAAACGGCAACAATGGCGTCCTTTCCGGCACCTACTCCGCCGCGACCGGACAAGACGGCGGTGGGGCCATATATTTCAGCAGCGGCATGGCGTCGACCCCGCTGGACGTTCAGCCGAGCGTCATGCCTTCCGTCACTTTTTCCGCCTGGATCAAGCCCGATCCTTTCGCGGCGTCGCAGACGGTCATGGGCGATGACGACGGCGGCTATGACCGCACCGTCGAATGCGGACGCGGCGGAAATAATCTCTTCAATATTTTCACCGGAGCCGGAACATGGACGCCGACAATATGTGATGCCGGCGTCTGGCAGCACATCGCCGTCGCTTACACCCCGACGAACATCTATTTTTATAAGAACGGCGTCCGGTTCGTTTCCAACATTGTTCCGGTAAACGGAGGAACAACAAGTAACTTTACCTTTGGCAGCTGGCCGGGCGGGGCGGAAAGGTTTCATGGCGTCATTGACGACGTCCGCGTCTATGCCACCGCGCTTGGTTTGTCACAAATCGAGAAGCTCTATGCCGACAGTCTCCCCGCGCACCGCTTAGCCGCCGCCGCAACGAAATGACCGCGTTCGCCGCCGTTAAGGCCAGGGGTTAAAAAATAGCCAACATCGCCGCATGGACAGCGATGTTTTTATATATGTGTTCAAGCAAAATCATGATAAAATAATTACGTATTATGAACATCGTTCTTAAGCGACGCGCTTTTACGCTGGTTGAGCTCCTGGTGGTCATTTCGATCATCGGACTGCTATCCACCATCGCCATGGCTTCCATGTCTTCGGCGCGCGCCCGGTCGCGCGATGCCAAACGGATCGCCGACCTCAAAGCCGTCCGCGTCGCCTTAGAGGCATATGGCATCGATAACGGCGCCTATCCGACCTGCGGACAGGCCTGCGTTGCCACCTATTGCGACTGCACAACGGTCGGCTGGGGCGGGAGTTTTACCGCCATGGAAATAAAGCCCAATTACATGGCCACCATTCCAACCGACCCGATCGGCAATGCGACTTACGGATATTTTTACGCCCGCGGCTACAAACCAAGCGGCAGCTGCTCGTTCACGAACACGAACGGGGCCAATGACTACATCATCGCGACCAATCTTGAAAATCCGACCGCGATCGCCGGCAGTTGTCCCGGCGGATTCTCGGCATGGGGCAGAACATTAAACTTCCTTTCCGGCGTTGGACAATGACCTCGTCTTCTATACAACTCATCCCCCAACACAAATACCGTCGCGCCGGCGACGGTATTTTTAAATAATAAAAAACTCGAGCAGCGGCTGGCTGCTCGAGAGAGATGATGTTATGCCTGAACGTTTTCAATCTTCGGAGGCCGAACGGCGCACGGCAACCAATTCCTCGACGGAACGTTCTTCCATGTCGGAAATGATCGCCAACCGGTCGCGCCCTTCTTTGGCGGAGCGGATGATCACGCCGTACCCGGGATCATCCTCCGACCTTTTCCTCGGCTCGGTCGAACACTTCCTCAGTCCGAGGAATTCCCTGTTGCCTTCAAGACGGCCGACAATCTCGGCCCGCAGACAGGTATCGTCCTTAACCGATAGTTTCATGCCGCGGCCGCTGAGGCGCGCCATGACGGCGGCGACGACCGTTTCGTTATCGAGCTCGCGCAATTTCACGAGCGCGGCCAAATACTCTTTCTCCGAAACATGATCGCGATCGCGCTGCCCGCCGACCGCCAAAACGATCTGCGTGCCCAGCCACTCGTTGGCGACTGTTCGCCCGATGAGGTACGACGCCCGGCTCTTTGACGAATATCCGTGCGGCACCTTGCGGAACAGCTCAATGCGTCGGAGACCGGAAGCCAAGAGCAGTTTGATCGCCGGCAGGCGCGCGTACATGAACGCCAGGCCGGCTTTGGTCAACGGCGTTTGAAAATACCGCTTAGGCACGCCATTCACCTTTTCTTCCTTCTCCACCGCCTCGGCCTCGGCCAAAGTTTCCAAACAGCTTTTCACGACGCG
>JAHFIF010000040.1 GCA_023246535.1 bacterium | reverse complement strand
CAGCGTGACGATCGGGCGCACCGCCGACGCGCGCGGCGCGTTGGTAAGTCCCGGGAAAGACGCAATCACGTTGCGATTGGCGCGGCGCAGCGCCAGTTCGGCATGGCGGCCGGCGCTCACAAAATCGACCTGGCCGAATTTGGCCGCCGCCGCGTCCACGGCGCGCATCAGCGAAACGTTATAGCCGCCGCAGAGGCCGCGGTCGGAACCAATGACGATCATGAGCACCTTGCCGCTTTTGGCCGCCGTGCGGAAAAACGGATGGTCGACGGTGGCGCCCAACGCCGAAAGATTGCGCAACAGTTCGCTGCCGAGCGAGGCGTAACGCCGCGCCGCCGTGGCCGAAGCAACGGCGCGCCGCATCTTGGCCGCGGAGACAAGCTCCATGGCTTTGGTGATCTTTTTGGTGTTGGAGACGGATTTGATCCGGCTCCGGATAAGGCGGGCGGAGATGGCCATTTGCCGAATTGCGAATTAAATCTTGAATTCTTTGATCGCCTTTTTCAGCGCTTCTTCCACTTCGGGCGAGAGAACCTTTTTCGTCGTGATCTCGTCGAGCGTCGAAGCAAAGACGGTGCGCAGGAAATTGCAAAAGCCGTCTTCCCAAGCGGAGATCTTCTCAACGGGAATGGCGTCCAGGTGGCCGTTGACCACGGCGTAGAGCACGGCAACTTCTTCGGCAACTTGCATCGGGCGGAATTGCGGCTGTTTGAGGATTTCGACAATGCGGCGGCCGCGTTCAATTTGTTTGCGCGTCCCCTCTTCCAGGTCGGTGGCAAATTGCGCAAAGGCTTCGAGTTCTCGGAATTGCGCCAGGTCGAGGCGCAGGCGGCCGGCCACTTTCTTCATAGCCTTAATTTGGGCGTCGCCGCCGACGCGCGAAACCGACAAGCCGACGTTGAGCGCCGGGCGGATGCCGCGGTAGAACAAATCGGATTCCAAATAAATTTGTCCGTCGGTGATGGAAATGACGTTGGTCGGAATGTAGGCGGAAATGTCGCCGGCTTGCGTTTCAATGATGGGAAGCGCGGTCAATGAGCCGCCGCCGTTTTTCGCGCTCATGCGCGCGGCCCGTTCGAGCAAGCGGGAGTGCAAATAGAAAACGTCGCCTGGGTACGCTTCGCGGCCCGGCGGGCGGCGGAGCAGCAATGACACTTGGCGGTAGGCCCAGGCGTGCTTCGAGAGGTCGTCGTAAACGGCCAGCGCGTCCTTTCCCTTATCCATGAAGTATTCGCCCATGGCCGCGCCGGAGTACGGGGCGATGAATTGCAACGCGGCGGCCGAGCTGGCGCCGGCAACGACGATGATGGTGTGCGCCATGGCGCCGGTCTCTTCGAGCTTGGCCACGATGCGCGCGATCTTCGATTCCTTTTGGCCGATGGCAACGTAAATGCAAATGACGCCTTTGCCTTTTTGGTTGATGATCGTGTCGACCGCCACGGCGGTCTTGCCGGTCTGGCGGTCGCCGATGATGAGTTCGCGCTGGCCGCGGCCGATCGGGATCATGGCGTCGATGGCTTTAATGCCGGTGGACAGCGGCGTGTTGACCGGTTCGCGCGCCAGCACGCCCGGCGCGATCTTTTCAACCGGATACTGCGCGGCGGCCTTGATCGGCCCTTTGCCGTCGACCGGACGGCCGAGCGGATCGACGACGCGGCCAATGAGCCCTTCGCCGACCGGCACGGAAAGAATTTTGCCGCTGCGTTTTACTTTGTCGCCTTCTTTAATTTTGGTCGCGTCGCCCAGGATCATGGCGCCAACCGTTTCTTCTTCCAAGTTCAACGCCACGCCGTACACGCCGCCGGGAAATTCCAACATTTCCGCGGACAAGCATTCGGAAAGCCCGGTCATGCGCGCAATTCCGTCGCCCACCTCGATCACCGTGCCGACCTTCTCGGCTTTGGCGTCGGCGACAAAAGAATTGATTCCGTCTTTAAGCGTCGCGATTAATTTTGTGGCGTCAGACATAGATTTAGTTTGATCCGATTATCGTTTGCGTAAGAGCTTCCAACTTGGCACGGACAGAACCGTCGATCCTGGCGTCCTCCACTTCGACAATGGCGCCGCCTAAAAGCGACGGATCGGTCCGTTCCTCGAAAATGACGTTCTTAAAGGCCTTCTTCAGCTTGGCCCGCGTTGCGGCATCCGGCGCCGCGGCGGTCGTAAAGACCCCGGCGCGGTATCCCTCAATGGCGAGCGCCAACTCGTTAAAAGCGGCGACGATCCGCGGCCGCAAATTGGTCTTGCGCGCGCGAGCGAGGCCGGCGAGGAAATCGCGAACCACCGCCGGGCGATGTTTTTCGTCGGCAGCCGTGAGCGCGGCGTGCAATTCCCGGGCGTAGGTTAACGGAGTCTTTTTCATGGTTAGGCGGTTTCAATGGCTTTCTCGATCAAGGCCTTGTCCTTGGCACTCGTCATTTTTTCGTTGATCACTTTTTCCGTGGCCGCGGCAATGAGCTCGGCGGCATGCCGGCGCACTTCGGCCGTCATGGCGTCGCGTTCCGCCGCCAGCTGCGCCTTGCCGGAGGCAATGATGTCGGAAATTTCCGTGCGCGTCTTTTCCACGGCCGCGGCGCGGTTGGCTTCGGCCTGCTTGGCGGCTTCGGCGGAAAGGCGCGACGCCTCGGCGCGGGCGGCGGCCACGATCCGCTCCGACTCGGCATTGGCCCGTTTCAGCTCCTCGCCAATTTTTTCCGCGTTCGCGAGCGACTCGGAAATTTTGGCGCGGCGCTTATCGAGGGCGGCGATGAGCGGCTTGTACAGCAAAAAGGTCAGCGCCGTAAAAAGAATTACGAAGTTGACGAGCTGGGCGATCAAGAGCCGCCAATCAATGCCGAGTTTAGCGAATAGTTCCATAGGCGTCTATTATTTTAAACCGAGTATGTTGGATGCGGTTCTAGGAACAGCGAGGAGCGAACCGAGGCGTACTGGATAAGTACGGCGAGGGAGCACCGGAGCCGTGACAACGAACCGCGCCGACAGACGACGGTTTAGACAAACTTGATGATGAGGGCCATGACGAAGGCATAGATCGAGATGGCTTCGGCGAAGGCGATCGCGAGAATCATCGCGGTCTGAATCTTCGAAGCCGCTTCTGGGTTGCGACCGACCGCTTCCAAACCTTTGCCGGCGAGAAGACCGATGGCGAGGGCCGGACCAAAACCGCCAATGGCGATGGCAAGAGCCGCGGCGATCGATTTGACTGCTTCTGTTTCCATAGTGTTTTTCTTTCTGAATGAATAAATATTAAAGGTTAAATATTAAACGTTAAAAATTAATGTTTAATATTTAATTTTTAATATTTGGCTAATGAGCGGCCGCGTGCTCCTCGCCCCCGTGCGCAGTGGTGGCCCCGGTCAAGAAGACCAAGGTCAGCATTGAAAAGACCAACGCCTGCACAAAGCCAACGAAGATCTCGAGCATGAGGAAAGGCAATGGTACAATAAACGGCACCAAAGTTCCAACGACCAAAAGCAGGACCTCCCCGGCGAAAATATTGCCAAATAGCCGGAAAGCGAACGAAATAACCTTGGAGAATTCCGAAATGAATTCCAGGATGCCGACGAACGAGCCGATGAAGTAGGGCTTTTTCCATGGCGCCACAAAGAATTTTCCGGCATAATGGCGTAGTCCAAGGAAGGCGAAGCCAAAAACCTGGACCGAGATGAAAGAAACAATCGCGATAGCCGTCGTAAAGTTAAGGTCAGCTGAAGAAGAGCGAATAAACGGGATTAAAACCGTTTTGCCCTCGGCATGGCCCCAAATGCCAATCGATCCCAAACCGGGCACCAATTCAACCCAGTTTGAGGCGATTACGGCGATAAAAATCGTGGCAACAATCGGAAAAAACTTCTTGGTTTTTTCACGATCGTTCGTAACTCCGTCGATCATCGACCAAAGCAATTCAATGACCGTTTCCGCTGCATTCTGCAGTTTTGACGGCACTTCGGCGATCGAACGGCGGACAAAAAAGGTAATAACAATGAGCGCGGCGGTAATGACCCAGCCAACCATGAGGGTGTTAGTCACAGGGAACGATCCTATATGGAAGATTGGTTCGGCAGCCAACGAAATGTTCATATCAAAAGGACATTATTGTATCACCACCGAGCGAGCGTATCAAGGGTATAAAAAAACGGCTTAAAATGGTTAAAACCCGTTTATAGCCTAAACCCTTGACAATTTGGCTCGGTTGTGATACAAGTAGGGGCTGGGTTCCAGCAACCGCCCCCGAGAGGGGGTAGGGCACTTTAACAAAATATTCCTGTTTGCGTTAATCCTGATTAACACATGGGGGACGAAACCCCCATTAACGCAAACACGGAGGAATCCAATGCCCCAGTCCGCTCACAAACGCAGTACCGAGCCCACGGCCAGCATTCGGCCCATTCGTCCTCTGGTTAAACAGAGGATCGAACAGTTCGACGCTGATGATCAACTCGCCGCCCTCTTCCATGAGGACGACGTGCTGGCCAAGCAGATCGCCCGGTTGCAGAGCTCCACCAAAGCTTCTGCCGCCGATCTGGCGCAACAAGTCGATCGAGCCAGTCGCGATGCCCACATCGCGCACAGCCTCGCCGCTCAGGTTCGACGCGACCATCGGCAGCTTGCCCAAACCGTGGAGGGTCAAACCACCACGCTCAAGCAGCACCGCGCCGCGCTCGACCATCAGGCCCAGTACATGGCCGGTCTTCGAGCAGAGCTCGAAGCTCTTCAGCAAGAAGTCGGTGACAACCACCTGCTCGCCGCGTCGCAAGACAATCTTGACGCATTGCGGTCCTTGGTTGACCAACTCGAAGTGCGGGAAAACTCCACGCACAGCCTTGCGCAAGGACTTGCCAAGCAAGTCTCGCATTTTGCGACGGAAATCCGTCGCCTTCGCGAAACTCGTGCGCAAGCACCGGCCTCAGCTCCTGTCAGGATGCCCCGGGTCGAGAAACCGAAGTCCGGTTCGCTCCTTCTCAAGCTCTCTTACGGTGTGGTCAGTTTTGCATTCGTTGCAGCACTGATTTATTCCATCCTGCCACACTGATCGAGATGGCAAACAAAACAGACATACGGGGAACCCTTCGCGGGTTCCCCTTTTCTTTTACAAAAAATGATTCATCGCCGGTCGTTCAACCTGCGGAGCAGGAACTCACCCTACCCTCCCTTGGTTGTGTACTGACCTACGGAGGCTTATACGACCCCTCTCTTTGCAAAAGAGAGGGTAGGGTGAGTTCCGTCGTCCGTCGCCGCCGCCCAATATAGATTGGACCCCGTGTCGCGGCACGGGGTGACAAGAAAAGATACTGTTTCTCAATTTCGTCATCCCGGCGAAGGCCGGGATCCAATCATCGCTTGGGCGGCGTTGTACTCCGCAGGCCTGACCCAAAGAAAAAATTCCGCCCGCCTGCCGCCGGCTGGCGCGGGTGGAATCACCACCACGACGAGGTACGAGGAGTTTGCGCGCTGGGGAGGGAGATTGTAAGAGGGAGGGACAGGCTTCGCGAACTTGCCCAAACGGACGACCCCGGGAGTCCGTCGTCCTTGGTCGCCTAATGGCGAACCAAGGGTGCCCCTCCCTTTTACAAAAGCCCTGCTTTTCAAAAACAATGACCGTAGCCGACCAGTGTGGATTGGATCCCCGACGTCGCTCGGGGATGACAAAAATTTAACAAATAAACCGCCGGTGTTAACCAGGCGGTTTATTGATTATAAATTTCCTTGTCCCCTCTTATGTCGCAAACCCTTCGTTAAAGGCAATGATCGGGCTGGCCGGGGCGGCGGAGGTTTCTTTGGCGGCGGCTTTCACCGGTTCGCCGTCTTCTTTCTTGAATTTCACGGTGAACGTCGGCAGCCACTTGGCGTTATTCTCATCGATGATCTCAATGTTCTCATTGGCCGCATATTTGTTGAGCGCGACATCAGAGAGCATTTCCGTGTAGCTTTTCACGTCGAGCTTTAAGAGATCCAAATTGGCGAGCGCGGCTTGCGAGGAGGCGCGGACGGCGTTCTCAATTGACTTCTTTTTCTCGCGCAAGGTCTGCAATTCGTCCGTGACGGTTTGATATTCCGAGCTGTTCCTCAACTCGTCGCGGAACATCTTGTTGAGCTCGCGCATTTCGCGCCGCTTGGTTTCGAGCGTTTTGTGGATCTCGTTGAGGTTTTGCATACCTAAAATTCTAATGGATGATTCTAGTACTATAGCACAAATCCCTAGGTTGTCATTTCGCCTATCCACGCCTCGATTAATTCCGCCAGATCAAGGCCGGAAACCTGGAGCGCCTTGGGAATAAGCGAGGCGGCGGTCATGCCGGGAATGGTGTTGATCTCCAAAAACCATATCTCCCCTTCCGCATCGACAATAAAGTCGCTGCGGCTCATGTGCCGGGCGCCAATTGCGCCGTGCGCCACGACCGCCGCGCTCTTCAACGCCGCGGCCAGGTCGTCGGCAATCGGCGCCGGACAGATCTCCTCGACCAGCTGCGGGTCGTACTTGCTGTGGCGGTCGAAAAATTCGGTTTTCGGCTTGATGGCGATGACCGGCAGTGCGGTCGTGGCGCCGTCATGATCGACGACCGCCACCGTATATTCTTCGCCGCCGATAAAATCTTCAACCAGCGCGCTTGGCGACAATGCGAACGCCGCCGCCAGCGCTTGCGCCAGACCGCCGGCATCACGGGCGATGGAAACGCCGATCGAACTGCCGCCATCAAGCGGTTTGACCACGACCGGCCGCGCAAAAACAACTTCATCGTTTTTTGAAACAATGGTCGCTTGCGGCGTTTTAACCCCCAGCGCGGCGACCAATTTTTTCGCCAAGGCTTTATTCGAGGCAAGCGCGTGCGCTTCAACGTCGGAAAACAAGAAAGGCACGTTCAAGGTGCGCAAAAAACCCTGCACCGCGCCGTCCTCGCCGCCGCGGCCATGGAGGACGGGAACGACCGCCGCGAACGAACGGTATTGCGAAAGGAAAGCGTCCAATTCCTCCGGCAGGACGTAGACAGCAACGTCAAAACGCCCGACCAGGGCGTTTTTCACGCCCTCCGCCGATGCCAGCGCAATGGTGCGCTCCGAACTGGTTCCGCCGGTAAGAATGGCAAGGCGCGGCGGCATATTCTAAATGACGCCGGCCGCCTTTAATTCGCTGCGCAATTCTTTGAAGGCGCGGGCGCGGTGCGACAAGCCGTTCTTGGCTTCCAACGACATTTGCGCAAAGGTCCGTTCATGTCCCTCGGGAATGAAATAGGGATCGAAACCAAAACCCGACTCCCCTTGCTTAGCCGTCAACCGCCCCTTGATCACGCCCTCGGCGTAGCGCACGTCGTCGCCGTTGCAATAAGCCGCGCCGCAACGGGCCGTGGCGCCGTATTTATTTTGCAGATTGGCAATTTCCACCGCCAGCTCGTAGCCAACCACCTGTTTCCACCATTTGACGAAAGGACCGGGGAAACCGTTGAGGCACTCCAGCTCGAAAGCCACGTCTTCCACCAGCACCGGCGCGCCGACCATGGCGTAGGCGGATTTGGCTTTGGCCAGGACGATCTCTTTAAGATCCATCGACTGAATCTCGGGCAATTCCAAAGCCTTGGTCGTAATTACGACGCCGACCAAAATTTCTTCAACTTCGAGTTTTTTATTGGCGTTTGAGGTGACAAGAGTGAGCATATCGTTGACAAATTCATTAACGGATGTATCTTACCAGCAGTTCAACCAGGAGGGAAATCATGGCGAAAAATCGACACCGCAGAAAAACTAAGCCCCAACCGCTTGATCTGGCGCTCGTGATCGGACTCACGGCAATGATCAAACGATTGGCCCAGTTCAACGGCGCAAGAATGGAATTCGCGGATCTCGAACTCATCGAGCGTTTTGAAAAAGGCCGACGGCGGCAAGCGATCAAACACATCCGCGCCACCGCGACGCCGCGCTCGCTCGGCCTGAGAACGACCGAGCCGCGACCCAAGGGCCCGAATCCGGCGCGGCTGCTCGCCAAAGCGCTGCAAGCCGGACAACCCTGTCCGAGCTGCAAAAAAGGCCGGCTCGCCGACACAACCAAGGGCGCGCGGCGGCTGACCGCCTGCGACAAATGCCGTTTCTATGTCGAGCATGTCACGATCGACTACAAGCCGAACAAAGACATTCAAAAGTACCTTGCCGACCTGCACGAGCACCAGATCATTTCGCACTGGGCCGGCCTGAACAACCCCAACCCGATCCTCTTTGCCGCCAAGGCCGCCTAAGCCGCACCAAGACCAAGACCGCTGACCGCAGCGGTCTTTTTATTTCCGGGCCTACGCCGCGATCCCCCACTTGATCTTCGCCCAAACGCGTTCATGCAAATAATAAAGGATCGTACTCCCCAAATTGGTCGCGATCACCACCCCAATTGCCAGATCGTAGCGGTGCGTAACCGCCGTGGCGATGAGCAGATCGGAAATAATGACAACGATCCTGAAGGTCACCGATTTGGTGATCGACCGCTTATGGTTTTCAACGGGCTTGTTCATAGGGTTTAAATTGATTATTTTTTGAACTTGGCAAGATAGGTCCTGAACGCGTCGCGATGGATCGGCTTGATATTTTTTTCAATGTCGACTTCGGCGGGGTATTTCCAAACCATGCCCTCATGCTCGTTGCTAATCGTTATTTTACCGCCCAAATATTTTCCTTCAAAGAAAATATAGATGACCCGCGTGTCCTTGTTCGGCCCGATCGCGTCGCGGCTCAGCAGGACGGGCTGCGGATCGATCGCGACCGAAATGTCGCCCAATTCTTCTTTTACCTCGCGCTGCAGAATGTCGAGGAACGGCGCGGCAAACTCGTCATCCTCGATCCGGCCGCCCGGCAAATCGTAATAATCGGCATACGAACCGCGCGCCGATCCGAAAGGCAGCAGCAAGCGGCCGTCGGCGTCGCGCAGAAAAACTTTAAGCGATACTTGATATTTGTCTTTGGCCATATTTCATTTTGCACTCCTGACCTTTTCCAGGTATTCGTTAAAAGCTTTGTAAAATTGCCCATTGGCTGCCAGATCGTCGGATACCGCTTGCGGCGCGTTGCAACGGTCAAGATATTTGGCGCTTTCTTCCGGTGAAAGCGTCGAGACGGCCGACACGGCGACTTGCGTATCCGATTTTCCATCCCACTCGTTGATATGGAAAACACGACCAATACCCGGATCCCAGGTAGGATCGATGATCGTCCATTTCCCGTCGATCAACGCTTCAAAATAGGTATGCGACGT
>JAHFIF010000039.1 GCA_023246535.1 bacterium | reverse complement strand
ATGATAAAATGGAATTGATCTTATGAAATCAAAAGCTTTTACGTTGATCGAGCTGTTGGTCGTGATTTCCATCATTGGCTTGCTTTCAACCGTGGCCGTTGTGTCTTTGGAAAGCTCGCGGTCAAAAGCGCGCGACGGCCGGCGTTTGGCCGATGTGCGGCAGCTTCGGGCGGCGTTGGAGGTGTATTTTACCAACCATAATTCTTACCCTTCGACCGGCGGTTCCTATGAGAGCATTTTGGTCGGGACCGGCACGCTGCATGTGCTGGAAACGGAAAATTTGATGGCTAAACTTCCGGTTGACCCGCAATCGACCGGATCGCCGAGCGCCATGACCGAATACTATTACGGCTCGCCCGGCTGGTGGGATACAAGTTGGCCCTACCAGATCCAATTTCAATTGGAAAACCGAAACCCCGCCGCCGGCAACGTCCACCCGACGATCCCGATGTGGGGGCCGCGTTATATGTACAGCGTTCATCCTTAGCGGATTGACAAAAGGAGGATAAGGGACAAGGATGCGGGCAGGAGGCTGCTCATGAACAAAACAGTTGTTTTGATCGTTTCAATAATGCTCCTTGGTGTTTTGCCGGGGTGCGGTTCGGGGGACGGTCCGACAAAATCTCGAGACGCTTCGCTTGTACTCGATGCCGCGTCGACGCCCGATCTGGCAACCAAGAACGACGCGCCGTTCTTTAATCCGATGCCCGGCGTGTATACGGTGCGCCTCGATCCCGCCGATGGCGGCGGGGCGGATGCGTCTGACGACCCGCTCAACCCGTTGCGCGTTGTCGGATTCGAAGTTTGGTCGTATGCGAACGGCGCTTACGAAATGTATATCCGACCCGGATACATCTTTGACGTGGTCAATGGTGAATTTTCCTATGCGTTCAGCCGCGATTACGACGGGACTTTCGAGACGTCGATCGGGTTGGAAATTCACGGTTCTTTCGTTTCTCCGATTGAGGCTCGCGGACGATTCACCGCTTACTATAAAGGCCAGGTCAAGAACGGCGGCAATTTCATTGCCGCCATCGTGACGGATGCAGGTGCGGATTCGGGCGTGGCCGATCTTGCGGTGCCAGCTCCTGACTCCGGTCTGGATACGCCGGCTGATACGGCCGACGCCATGGGAGTCGACCTGCCCGTCTTTAATCCGACGCCCGGTCACTATGCCGTGCGACATGACCCGGCTTTCCCGGGCGATGACGGTTCTGTTGCGCCGCTAAGCTCCAGCGGCTTTACCGTGGTGATCGATGCCTCTGGCGCCTACAGTTTTATGCATTCGATCGACGGCTGGGCCAAGTATACCGTTTCCGTGATCAACGGTAGCTTCGATTACAAGCACGGCCAGGGCTACGAGGGCTACGGCGGAACCAATTGTCCGACCGACGGCTTTGGGATCGTGGGCTCGTTCGTTTCGCCGACGGAAGCGCGCGGACGGTACAAGAAAATGGTGCGTTGTTTTGGCGATGATTCAGGTTACTTCATTGCCACGCTGGTGCCCGAACCGGACAGCGGCGTCGCGCCCGATCCGGCGGCATCCGAAGCCGGCGCGATCGATCGATAATTGATGGAATACGCCGCGCGAAGGGGATAAAACCCCTTCGTTTTTTTAAACATAACAACATTGACAAAAATCGCCAAAAAGGGTAAATCGCAGTCAGGTTACGACAACAAAGCGAAAGGAAGCAAAGGTTCGAAAAATGAAAAACATCGCGGTTGTAATTGGAACGGTCTTTGCCATTTCATGCGGTTCGCCGAGCGGTACCGGCGACGCAGCGAGCGGTGAAGCGGGCTACATCAAACCCGTACCCGGCACGGTGTCGAATCCCAATCGCGGCATCGACGCCGACGAATTCGATTCCCAACTGACGCCGCTCGATGGCGGATCCGGACAGCCGGCGCTTGACGCCGGCGCGGTCGCTCCGCTTTGTCCGGCGCCTGTTTCGTGCGGCGGCAATCTTGTCGGCACTTGGGATATTACGGGCGGCTGTGCGGCTATCTTGAATTCGGAAGGTTGCGATCGCTACTACGCTTTAACGGCGACAGGCACGATCACGTTTCGTTCCGACGGCGCCTTCGCTCTTAACATCCCTTCGTACTCGGTCGTTTACAAAATGGCCGACGCCTGCGTCAAAGCGCAGGGGCGGGTTTGTACCGGCAGTCAGTGCGCCCAAGGGAACGACGGGTATTGCGCCTGTTCGCTTTTCAGCAACCTGGCTGATTCAACCGGCGGGTCATATTCGACCAGCGGGGCCGCGCTGACGTTGGCGGCGGCCGCAGTCGCGCTCGACGGCGGCGGAACGTCGTTTGTCACGGACGCGCAGTCGTTCAACTATTGCGTCAATGGCGACGCGTTGACGATCGTGGCGCAGCCCACGAGCAGTACGACCGGCGTCGGTCAAACGACGATCGGTTTCGCCAAGATCCACTGAGCGGATCGCGTTTTTCCGCTCGCTTGCTTCGGCAGGCGGGCGGCTTTATTTTTTTGCGCGCTGTCGTTTCATTGACGTTCGGGGAAAAATCGTGTACGCTTTGGTTTTGCCCATGGTGGGCAAAAAACAGAAAACGAAAGGATCGTAAGTAGATGTTCAAGACCGTATCGTTCCTTATTGCCCCGATCGCCGTCATGTTCGCACTTATGCCCAAGGCGCAAGCCGAAGGGTGCACGGACGAACAGCGGCTCAGGGCCGAAATTGATGCTTATCGCAGTCTCGACCGTTTGCGCGACTTCAATGACGGGCAAAACTCGTTCAGTTCGGCAAACGAAGGGATCGCGCTGGTTGAACAGCTGTTCGCGTATGCCAAAAAATGCGGCGCAGACTTGGAGCGTATCAACCGCACCAAGCTCGATCGCGTGGAAACGGCGGCGCGCTTGGCCTTCGCCAAGAAATCAATTCACGACTTAAAGCTGTTCGTCAGCGACCCGTCCTCCGGCAGCGCGGCCGACTGGCTCATTGCCATGGCTGAGAGTTCGCTTGAGGACGCGCGAACCAACGGGGCCGATGTTGCCGAACTATCGGCTACGCTGCCACAATAGGTGCGTGACGCCCGTAAGTCCGACGCCGAACGCCGCTTGGCCGAACTTCAAAAGTTCGCCAAAGGGGAGTCTACGCAAGTGATTTCGGCGCATGTCGCAATTGAAGACGCCAAAAACGCGATCAACGTCGCTCGCCAACTTCAGGTCAAGCTTCCCAAGATCGAAGAAGCGCTTCCGGAAGTGTCGCGGCAAGCGCTGCTGCGCGATCAGCCGACCACGTCGAACAACTAGCATCACATAACTCGTTACAGGCTCGCCGCACGCGGTGGGCCTCTTTTTTATAAATTTGATTATGGCTTAGGTCAAAATATGTAATTTAAAAACGAGCCTGGCGAGGCTCGTTGAGTGTCCGACGGACGCTTACGCCGTATAATTCCAGCGGTCGCCGAAGATCGCTTTGGCTTCCGCGAGACGCGAACGGTGAATGATCAGCGTTTCGTTGTGAAAGACGATCGTTTCCCGGATCGGTTCCATCGGGATCTGGCTGACCGAGCCGCTCGCGGCGTTGATCGAGAGGAAGACGAAGCCGAGCCGGTCCGAGATCCCGACGACGGGATTCCGGTCCCAGGGCGTTTCGTTGCGCGGCAAAAGCACCGCGCCGCCGACCTCGCCCTTCCAAAGGCGGGCCAGGCTGATGCCGATGCTGCCGCCGCCGATTTCGTGGTTCTTGAAGGCCGGTCCGTTGGCCAGCGTTTGGACGGCTGCTGAATGTTTGGCGACCGGATCGCGCAGCATCAGGTATTGCGCGGCAAGCGGCCGTTCCGTGTCGATCGCCAGATGCTGGGCGCTTTCTTGCGGCGTGATCCGAAAGACCTTGTCGGAGCCGGCGCGATAGCCGTAAATTTCGCCGGTATTGATGTCGCCCACATAGGCGCAGACGATCCGGCCGTTTACGGTCAGCGAGATCATCGTGCCCACGCCGTGCGATTGGCCGCGGATGAAGGCTTTGGTGCCGTCGAGCGGGTCGACGGTGAAATACGCGTTATCGACGGGCAAGGTGCATGGCCGTCGGAGGCCATCCTCTTCGGCAACGATCCCGTAGCCGGGGAAGCACTCGACCAGGCTGCGCACGTAGATCGCTTGCGCCAGCTTGTCGGCGTCGGTGACGAAGTCGGCGTCTGCGGTCAGACTTGGTTTGTCGTGCGCCTCGAAAGAAAAGCGCATGGCGCGGATCTTGACGATGGCGCGGCGCACCAGTTCCTTCAAGACGATCGCCGTCGCATGGTCGTTCAATTCGCCCGGCATGATGATGGTGTTCATTTCCTCGCTCCTTTGTTCATGTTCTGCCCGGACGATAGTGCAAAAAAGCCGTCTTGTCAAGGCGGCGAAGCGTTCAAAATTTGGATGCCAGGCAAAGCGGGGGATGGAATTTATTTTGTTCCTCGGCGTAAAGGCGCTCGATGCTTTTGGCGCTTAACGCGGCGCCGTAGACGCGGACGTTGTCGATCGATCCGTTGAACGCGTTAGCCCCGGCGCAGCTGGCGCCGATCGTTGAGATGAGATCGTTTAAATTTAGGTTATAGGCGTTCGTTAGCGCCAGGTGCCCGTTTAAATAAAAATTGGCCGTGGCGCCGCCGCCGGTCCGAACAACGACTAATTGGATCCATTGATTGGGCTTGGTGCTGCCGATATTAACTTCAGGACCGGTATTGTAGATGCGCAGCATGTTCGGGTCCGGCGGGTTGTTAATGTAAACGGCGCTGCTAAAACAGCCAGTGGTTCTTTTTCCCATGATCTCCGAGCCCGGATTCGATCCGTAGTTATTGAACCACAGGCTGACCGTGCCGTCCCCAAGGCCAAGCGCCGGCGTGGAAACGTAATTAGTCCCGCCAAAGCTCAAAGCGCAGCCTTGCCCGGACGGGGTGTAGCTTTTGTTGGTTGAGGCGCAACGCCAGCTGGGCGTATTCATGAGCGTCGCATTTTTTCCGTTGCCGCTCGTGTCGGAGGCCGTTGTTCCCGACCCGTCGTCGAACTCCCAGTCGGCCAAAATATCCGAACCGACTGCATGTTGGACCGAAGCCTCGAACTGCATGCCGGAAGCGATTGCGGCTTTGTCCCGTGAGCTGGATAACGAAACAATGGCGATCGTCGACAGCAGGCCGACGATCGAGATCGTGACGAGTAATTCAACAAGCGTGAAAGCCGCGCGTTTCATGCCGACATTATAACATAATGCCAACAAACTGATCGAAGCATTGACACCGTTTAAGTTTGGCTGTAATCTGTCTCCATTATGAGCAAACTGCGCCCTAAATTTAATTGCGAAATTCGCGGCCGGGAAGGCTATGCCTTGTCCGCCGTTGTTTCAAGCATTTGGCATGCCGCCGTTAAAACGGCAGGGTTGCGCCGCGTTGTATGTATTTAAGCTAAGCTTTTGAATGCATTGAACGCCGCGCCAAGCGCGGCGTTTTTCGTTCTTTACAATTTAAGTTAGAGGAGAAACGACATGGAAAAGAAGCAAAATCATTTGGTCTACCTGTTCGCCAAAACTTGGCAGTTCTCGACGGGCAATCGGCGCCAGGTCGCGTGTTTTTGGTCGCTGTTTGTCGTCTGCGGGATCTTTGAACTGTTCTTCCCGTCGCTCATCTGGGCTAAGATCATGGTGGTCATCCAAAAAGAAGGCGTCACCACAGACAGCATCGGCCGACTCCTGATCCTTTTGGCGCTAACCTTCGTGAGCTCATTCATTTTTTGGATGATTCACAAGCCGGCGCGGCAAATGGAAAACGACAATGCCTTCATCGTTCGCGCCAACTACCGCCGCTATCTGCTTCAGGGCGTCATGACGTTGCCGCTCGGCTGGCACGCCGAACATCATTCCGGCGACACGATCGACAAGATCGAAAAGGGTGCCAACTCAATGCACCTGTTCTCCGAGGCCACCTTTCAGATCATCTATTCGCTGGTCTCCTACGTCGGAAGCTTTGCCGTGTTGGCTTATCTCAGTCCGCCCTCGGCCGTCATTGTTTCGGCGATCAGCGCCGTCGCCGTCTGGATCATTGTCCGTTTCGATCGCGTTTTGATCGCGCAGTACGCGGAGCTGAGCCGTTCAGAAAATAAGATCAGCGAACGCGTCTTTGACGCGGTCAGCAACATTGCGACGGTGATCATTCTGCGCGTCGAACGGCTGGTTTTTAATGCGATCATGACGAGCGTGGAAAAACCCTTTGCGCTCACCAGGTCGAATAATCGCATTGGCGAAACCAAATGGTTTCTGGTGAGCATGTGCAGTTCGGCCATGGTCGTGGTCACGCTCGGCATCTACTTGTGGCAGCATCTGGGCGCCACGCAGGGCGTGCTGGTAGGAACCGTCTTTCTGGTGATCGGCTATTTGCGCAACATCCGGGAGTTGTTTTACCGTTTCGCCGATATTTACGGCGACATCGTCAAACGCCGGACGCGGATCGGGAATGCGGAATTGCTGGCGAAAGATTTTCGCCCCGAATTGTTCACCAATCACGTCTTGCCCGCCGGGTGGCAACGTTTGCAGATCGACGGCTTGGACTTTTCCTACGCCGGCACATCGGAGAACGCCAAACAGCAGCTTTGCGGAATTGCGCTTGCGGTCGAGAGGGGAGAGCGGATCGCTTTTGTCGGAAAAAGCGGCAGCGGGAAAACCACGCTTCTCAAAGTGATTCGCGGCCTGTATCGTCCCGAGAGCATGCGCCTCACGGTCGATGGCCAAAACATTGCCGAAGGTTTTGACGGTATTGCCCGGGCGATCGCGCTCGTGCCGCAAAACCCGGAGATCTTCGCCACGACCATTCGCGAGAATATCACGTTAGGCGCTGACCATGACGCAACAACGATCAAACGCTTCACCGACATGGCCTGCTTCACGGAAACCGCCGCCGCCTTGCCCAAAGGCCTGGAATCGTCGATCAAAGAAAAGGGCGTCAACTTGAGCGGCGGCCAGCAGCAACGCCTCGCGCTCTCGCGCGGCTTGCTGGCAAGCGACGACAAGGACATCGTCCTTCTGGACGAACCGACAAGCAGTTTGGACACCGCCAATGAGATGCTGGTCTACAAGAACATCTTCTGCGGTTTTCAAGGTAAGACGATCATCTCGTCGGTGCACCGCCTGCACCTGCTCCCGCTCTTCGACCGGATCTGTTTCTTTGAAGACGGAAAGATCATCGCGAGCGGCACGGTCCCGCAACTTCTCGACGCTTGTCCTTCGTTCAACCGGCTTTGGGTTCAGTACGCTGAATGCCAAAGCGAGGATCAGTAATATATCAATAGAAACCTCGGTCCCGCCGTTATCGACAACAGCGGGATTTTTATTGTCCAAAAACAAAACGACCCCGCCAATTGCGGAGTCGTTTCTTTGGGTACGATTAGACGCGCTTGACGTTGGTCGCGCGAGGACCCTTTTCGGACTGTTCGGTTTCGAAGGAAACCTTTTCGCCTTCATGAAGTTCAGCGAAGGTGACGCCGACGAGCGAAGAGCTGTGGAAAAAGACATCCTTGTCGCCGCCATCCGGGGTGATGAAACCGAAACCCTTTTCGCCGTTAAGGCGCTTGATGATACCTGTCATATGTGTGCTTGTTAACGAATAAATTTCCGCAAATATCGACCTTTTTGCGGAAATCTCGACGAATTTCCAAGAAGGTTTGATTTGCTTATTTGCATGATACATCAATAAGCCAAAAAATGTAAGTGCCGGGTGTTCATAAACATGATACTATCAAGACATATGAAACAATATAATTTTAAAATCATAGTGGCGATCTTAATGATCGTGGCCTCCGCGCTCCCCGGCGCGGCGCTGGCGGCCGAGTTCCGGGCTGAAAAATCCGGAGCCACCAACATTAGCGAAGCGGTTAACGACGACCTGTACGCCGCCGGCAGCAGCGTTGCGCTTAACGCGACGGTCAGCGGCGATGCGGTTGTCGCCGGCAGCACGGCGACCGTTTCTGGCACGGTCGGGAAAAGCGTTTGGGCCGCCGCCGGCACCGTTAGCGTCATCGGTAATGTCGCCGAAAGCGTTCGTGCCATCGGCGGGAGTATTTTTATTAACGGCACGGTCGGGCATGATGTGGTTGTTTTGGGCGGCCAGGTTAACATCGCTTCAACCGCCGTTATCAGCGGCGATCTGGTTGTGATCGGCGGCACGGTCGTCATTGACGGGCCGGTGCGCGGCAACGTATATATCCGTGGGGGGAATGTCACGATCAATTCGGCGCTCGCCGGCTCAGCGAAGATTGCGGCGCGAACGTTGACCTTTGGTTCGCAGGCGGCCATCGGCGGCGCGCTCGTTTATTCCGGTCCCGTTGCCGCGGCCATTCCCGACGGCGCGGTGCGCGGCGCAATAACTTACAATAAAACCGCGGCCAAGGATTACCGCAGCGGCTCGGATTCGTTCGCGGCTTTCGCGGCGCTCGGTTTTTTCTTTAAGATCGTTTCGCTCTTTGTCCTGGCCTATATTTTGACGACCGTTTTCAAACGCCGCTCGCACGACCTCGTGCAAAATTCTTTCACGCGGTTTGGCTGGGACATTCTGCACGGTTTTTCCGCGCTGGTGATCATCCCGTTCGCTGCCGTCGTGCTGCTCGTGACGTTCATTGGCGCGCCGCTCGCGGTTTTAGCGGTTGCCGTCTACGCCATCCTGCTCGTGCTCGCCGGCCTTCTCGCGCCAATCATGGTTGGCGCCTGGGCGTGGAAGTTGATCAAGAAAACTCACGATTACGAAGTTAATGTCTATTCCGTTTTGATCGGCGTTTTGGCCTATTACATCGCCGCGCTTATTCCGTTTGTCGGCTGGATCTTCTGTTTCGTCTTCATGCTCGCCGCCCTCGGCGTTCTGGCGCGCTCGGTCCTCACAGCCGTCGAGGAAGCGCAAAAACGCCGTTAAACACGACCGCTGATCGTTCAATAAAAAACGCCCCTCGACCCGGGGTGTTTTTTTATGGCAAGAATATTGACAATCTGAGCGGAACGGGCTATTATTCGCCGTTGCTTCAAGCAACCGATTTTTGTTCCCTGACAAAGGAGTCAATCGTGAAAACTTATCAATGTGTCAATTACGACGTTCCCATGTCGCGAAGCGTTCACGATAACGGCTTGACCGTCATTACCGCCGAGGTTCCATCGTTGCTGGTTTCCGTTCATTTGGCCTTTGCTGTCGGCGCGCTGGAGGACGGGCGGAATCCCGGGATCGCTCATTTTCTAGAACATATTCTTATGGAAGGTCCGGGGCGCGACGGCGTACACCCGTACTTTAGAGAGTTGGTCCAACGCGGCGCGGACAATGGCGCCGAAACTGGTTGGTCGGACACGAAATATTTTGCCAGCGGGTTCGCCGAGGATGCAGAAAGAATCATCGACGCGCTCATGCGCATCG
>JAHFIF010000130.1 GCA_023246535.1 bacterium | reverse complement strand
GCCGCCGGTTCAAATCTTACCTGCCCGTTGCCAAATCGACGGCCTGGCCAAGGGCACTCCCGCAAAATAACACTCGCATCGCGTGCCAATGTGTCAGCGGTAAAGCGGCAGCGCGGCAACGCGCCGTTCGATCTCGGCCATCATCTTTTTGTATTCCGGCGCGTCGACGCCGCCGAAGCGCCGTTTAAATTCGGTCTCGGGCATGAACTCCGGCAGGTCTTGAGTCGCCGGCATGATGTCTTTCTCGCTTATACCCGCGTTGAGCTTTTGCTGTAGTTTTTTCGCCGCTGAGCTGGTCATGGCGTATGCGCCGAAGCGAGTGCCGGCGCGATCGGCGGCGATGTCATTGAATGAAAAGCCGCTGCCGCCTCGGAAGTCCTCGATCTCTTTGTAGAGACCCACCGCGTCCGAGAACGGTTCGCCGGCGTTGGCCGCCAGTGCGGCGGAGACCATAAAGTGTTTGGCAAAATCGTCGCGGCCGTTCAGCGTGACGGTTTGTCCCGCCGGCTGCGGCCAGTCGTTGGCGGCGGGCAAGATCTTTCCGAGCGGTTGGCCGCCGACGTAGAAGGCCAGCACGAGGATCGCCGCGCGGTTTCCGCCACCTCGCTGCTTTGTCGCGAACGAACCTCCGCAAGTTCAAACAAGGCAACCAATAATTCCGCCAGCGAAGTCTTCTTGGCTTTCGACGCATGACTGATCAGCGTCAAGCGTTCCTGATACGCGCGCAGCCGTTCTTGATCGTCCGGGGTGAGCGCGGCGTTTCGCAGGGTCTCTCCCAAGTTGGATGGCCACTCGTAGGCAACGGTTAGCTGGCCCGGTCTTAAGTCGATTTTCTTGACCGATTGCATGGCGGCATCGACTGCATCCTTACCCAGAAGCAGCACCATCGCTCGAGTCATGAACCAATCCGCGATGAACCCGGGTAGGAGTAGTCGGCCGACGTGAAGATCGTCGAATCGGGGTATGGGCGAGCCGCCGGTCAATCTCGCTATTATATTGAAGTAAAATATCACTGGGAACCACGGCGGGCGCAGGCTGGCCGCCACTTCAGCTCTACCGTTATTCAAGGTCAGCCGCGCGCTGCCGTTGGCGTAAAAGTGCGCGAGATAATTGGCGGCGACATCGAGATCTTGCTGGCTTATCGTTACCGATTGACGGTTGCTGGAGCGCAACCCGCGCAGGTTGTTCTGTTCGATGATCTGCTTAGCCCGTTGAATATTGGCGGGAGTGACCTCGGCGGCACGCCGCAGCATCGGTTCCCGGTCGACGGCGAGGTAGATTGCCCAGGCCGCTGCCAACGGAATAGCAATGACGGGAATTAAGAGGACCTTGTAGATGAACCGCATGGCGTGATCCGCGATGAACTTACGCTGGCGCGAGAACAATCTTAAGCGTGAATTTTCGCCAAGAATAATTAATGGTGCGCTAACTCAACTCGTTTTTCAACCAATTCACAATCGTCGGCAAGGTCTCGGGCGTTTGTCCCATGTGGCCGCCGGGGAAGACGCGGGCGGATTTGGGGCTGCCGTATTCCAGCAGAATGTAGAGATCGGCGATCGGGGTTTGCAGGTCCTCCTTGCCGTTGACGATCAGCATCGGGCAAGAGGGTTTGTCGAGCCAGCCCTGGTCTTTGAGCGATAGTGCGGACCACGGCTTGACGAGTTCATCGACGCTGCCCACGCCGAACGCCGAGCAGCGGGCGATGTCGTGGTCCATGAGATAGCTATCAGCGTTGGTCGATTCACGCAGCCAACCTTCCTGGAAAAAGTAGTGGACGCCGCCGCCCCACACCACCGCGGCGCGCAAGCGCTTCGCTTCGACATAAGCCATCTTGGCGGCCCAATAACCGCCGAAGCTCCGTCCCTGGATGGCGATGCGTTTGGGATCGACCTCCGGCCGCTTCTCCAGATAATCGATGACCGCACTGAATAAGGATTCCGCCGTGGTCGAGCCTTTAATGGGAGCTTCGCCGACACCGGGCATGTCCACCGCGCAACTGCCAAGCCCCGCCTGCTGCAAGGCTTCGTCATACTCATATGACTCGGCTTTAAAAGAGTCGATGCCGCCGAAGTTGATCACCACCGGATGCTTGGCGCCGTCGCGGCGCACGCGGAGATAGATGGGAATCGTCTTGTCACTGAACGGCACGTTGACTCTTTCCAGCGGCGGCTCGAAGTAGCGTCCGGCTTTTTCGTACATTTCGAGGCTCTTGCGAAAGTTTGCCTGCTTCCCGGGCGTATGCGCCACGGGGTAGCGCCCGACGGTGTAATACGTATAGGCCATCACATAGGCCTCGCGCGCGTTATTGGAGTTGCCGGCTTGTTCGGCTTTGCCCGCCGCTTCTTCGTAGTGCTTGGCGACGCGCGTCCACTCGGAGGCCCAAAGTTCCGGGTCTTTGCTGGTCAAGTTTGCCAGCACCGATTCCACGTCTTCCCGTTTGGCGCGCCGGAAAATATTGCGCTTGCCGGTGCGCTCGCGGACCATCGCTTTGACTTCATCGAGATTTTTTACTCGTCCCATGATTGCCTCCAATGGAATCGTTCAAGACGTTCAAACCGTTCAAATCGTTCAAGCAGTTAAAAGATTGCCTATGTACGCAATACATTCACCGACTTTCGTTCGTCTACGCTACCTTGACAATAACTTCAAGCTGCAAGTAATAGTAAGATGCACTCGGTTCCGACGTTCTCGCGGTCAGGAGGCCTTCATGAAGCGTGCTTGGTGGTCCATCGTCGTCTCCGCACTGATTCTTTCTTGCTCTCTCTCAACGGTTTTTGCGCAAACGCCAAAGCGCGGCGGCACGCTAACCATCGGCTTCAAAGAAGAGCCCGACCGGCTCGATGCGCGTTATCCCGGCAGGCGTTTTATCTTATTTCCCGAAATATTTGAAAGCCTGGCCGTGTTCGGCAAAAACATG
>JAHFIF010000129.1 GCA_023246535.1 bacterium | reverse complement strand
GTGTTACGGTCGTCTCGAGGGATCGACAATTGAAGAATATAGAAAAAAATTCAAAAAATATTTTGAAAAGCTGAAAGCTCTGACAGAAAAAGAACGGCGGGATTATAAGCTTGATTATGATATCGAGAGCGATGGAGAGATTATCGAAAGAATGGCTGCCCAGTTGCGCGGTATCGCTCTTGAGCATCTCGGGGAAACGGTTCTCGTTGTCAGTCATGGGAGCTGTATCATGACCTTTTTGACGCACCTCGGACGCTCTTTTGCCGATTGGGGAGTGGGCGGAATAGCAAATAATGGCTATGCGGTTATTTTGTATAACGGGAAAAATTTCATTGTTAAAGATGTAAAAGGCATAAAAAATACTGAATAGAGAAACAAGCCGCGCACCGTAAACATAACCGCGAGAAAATTGTGGTTTTAACCGCCTTTGACACGATTCTGTAACTGGGTTATACTCCGGGCGAGGTGAAAACTATGTCTGTAGACGTCAAACGCAAAAAAGGTGAAAGTTTTGAGTCTCTGCTCCGGCGCTTTACGCGCCGCGTGCAGATGTCCGGCAGTCTCTTGCAAGCGAAAAAAGTTCGCTTTCACAAGGGCAAGCCGAACAAGAACAAAACCCACGCCACCGCGTTGCGCCGCATCAAGATTACGGCCGAACGCGAACACATGATCCGCACGGGTCAGGTGACGGAAGAAGAACTGCGCGCCCAGCACAAGGGCGGACGAAGATAAAATTTTAAACAGGGCGCGGGCTTTGGCCGGCGCCCTGTTTTGTTATATGGCCGCGTTTTTGGTAAGATTATAACAATATGCGACTAGGCCAGCGCCAACTGAAGCGGCATCATTTTCTCTTTGCCGGGATCTTCATGTCGGTTTCGCTGACCTTCCTCGTCACCGGGTCGAAATTAAAAATGGCGCTCGACACCCAGCCGACGAATATTTTGCCGGACGGCGGCGCCGTACTCGCCGACACGAGTAATTCGGGAACGGGCACCGGGATGGTCAACGATCTGGTCGCCGACGCGGCGGGAAATCATTTTACCTTTTTGAAATACAAGAGCGGGGCGAACATTGCTTGGCATGCGCAGAAGATCGATACCTTCGGCAATCGTCTGTGGGGCGACGACGGGATCACGCTCGCGACCACGGCGGCGGGTGCGAGCCTCAAGGCGATTTCCGACGGCGCCGGCGGATTGTTCTACGTTTACGACAACAACGGTCCGCTGATTGCCGCGCGGCATGTTGACGGTACGGGCGCGGAAACGTTTCCGGCCGATCTGGCGCTGGCGACAACGGGGAATTGCGCGGACGGCGTTTCGCCGGTGAAGCTCGGCACGCGCGCCAATTATTATTATAACGACGCGCATGTTACGGGCGACGATGCCGACGTTATGGATCGCCAGGTAAGCGCGATCGTGCCTGACGGCGCCGGCGGGTTCATCGCCTGGTGGCAGGGTGCGAACGCGCATTATCTTTGCGCCTCGCGCATTGCGGCCGACGGAACGCGCCTGTGGAGCGATTCCGGCGTTCAAATTTTCGCCGCGGCCGGCTCGACCGACGTGCTGATGGACAAATACCGCGTTGTTTCCGACGGGGCCAACGGGATCATTGCCGTCGGCGTCGCTTCCGACCTGGGCACGCGCGCCGACCATCTCGTGGCCAAGAAGATCGTGGGGAACGGCAGCTTGCCGTGGGGTGCGAACGGCGTGACGATTGAACCGCTCGCGGCGATCGTCAACACGGCGCCGGATATTTTTGAAAGCGGCCAGGGGGTGACGATCGGGTATTCTAGCAAAGCGCCGGGCGGCGATCCGCAAACGGCGGTGATCAGCTTGGATTCGACGGGCGCGCCGGTTACCGGCTGCGAAAATGCGGCCATCGTCAACAGCCGCACCTTTCACGCGATCATGTCCGACGGCGCCGGCGGTTCGCTCGTCCGCTACACGGCCAACTATGGCGGCACGCGTCCGTCCTCCGGCAGTCCGTTCTATGGCTCGGCAAACACGCTGACCGCGATCCGGCTCGACGGCAATTGCGCCGTGCATGCCGGCTGGGACCATTTGGACAACACCAATTCCGAATTCGTGGTCGGCGCCGATATTAATAATGAAGGCGGCGCCTTGCTTTCGAATAGCGGGACGGTATTGTTTTGGGATGACGGCATGTCAGGGAACAGTGGCACCAGCACGGCCTCGCTCCTTAATTTGAGCGATGGCACTTCCGTTTGGGGCAACTTCATGTTCGGATATTTTTCCTTGTTCAGTCCCGGATCGACCGGGACCACTTACGGCGGCTGGGATTGCCGCGATCCAAAGCCTTTTGTTTCCGGCGTGGATTTTCTTTTCGTGCAAAGCTGTTTTAACGGGCTCGTGGTGACAAAGATGCCGCCGGCCAACGGGCATATCGACCTGACTTTCGGCACGACGGACGGCGCGGCGATCATCGCGCCGGCGCCCGGCATTCTGCCCATGTCGGTTGCGGCGATCGGCGACGGGACGGACGGCGTTGTTGTCGCTTGGCAGCTGACCAACAAAACGAACATCCAGCACGTTCAGTCTTCTGGATTGGCGGTCTGGGGCGGACCGCCGCCGGTCGTCAGCACTGAGTTTTATGAAAGCGTCAATCTGACCGCCGACAAAGCGGTCGCGCTCGGAAATGGCAGCACGGCCGTGTTCTGGTCGGTGGAAAACAAACTCAACGTCAGCCATACGCCCGGGTTTCCCAGTTATTTATCGACGTTCGCGTCAAAGGGCCAAGTTTACAATGCTGCCGGAACGCGCATCGGGCCGGACGGCGGATTGGGCATTTCCACCGGCACCGGCCATGACCGGGTGCGCGTCTTGGATGCCGTCGCCGACAATGATCATTTTTACGCGCTGCTGCAAGACAGTCAGAATTATGTCGACGGCGGCGCGTTCTA
>JAHFIF010000128.1 GCA_023246535.1 bacterium | reverse complement strand
TTCAAGGATGGCGGCGGTAAAGTTGCCCGCGCCGACGCCGGTAAACGGCTGAAGGCGAATGAGCTGCCAGGCATCCCTGAAAGTGGAAAGGCGGGTGGCGATCGACTTGGTTTCCAGGCGTCCGGTTGAGGTGGCGCGCGCGAGCACCAACGGCGCGAACAAGACGGACATGACGATCATCGTCGCTGCAACGACCGCCGCATTTTTCATGAAAATGCGATCGCGGCGCGCATACAGCGCCTGCACCACCAGTCCGACAACCAGCGCCAGCCAAGCCAAACGCGAAAACGACAAGAACAGGCCGAGCGACAAAAGAAAATATACCGACACGCTGTAAACGGAAAAACGCCGCCAAAGCGGCCGCGAACAAAGAATGGCGACGACGATCATTCCGCCCAAGATATTCGGATGCGGCAAGGAACCGTAGGCGCGCAAAAACCTCTCCCCCGCCACCTCAACGACGCTGGCGCCCGAAAGTTCCGGATAATGAGCGGCGATGCCGAGCCACTTGTCGGGGTAAACGCGCTGAAAAAAAGCCTGCGCCAGCGCGATCGCCGATTGCACCGCGGCGCTGGCGACGAAGGCCAAACGTGCCTCGCGTTCCGACGGCGCGGTGATGACCAGAAGAAAGAGCGCCAAACCTTCGATCAAATGCAGGAAAGAAATTACAACGGCGGCCTGGTCGCCGGCAATGATGACGGAGAGCAGCGTCAGGGCGGCCAGCGCGCCGAGCGCGAACAAGACCCCGCCGCTCGCGCCGAGCGCGTACCAACGGCTGCGGGTCAGCCGGCTCTTTTCGCCCGTGATCGCGGCGAGACGAACAGCCAGCATGATCGCGATCAAAATCTCAAAGATAAATAACCCGCGCGTCTGCGATTCGCTGTTGACGCCGGCCAGCGTTCCTTGGACAAAAATAAAACGCGCCTGCCACGGGACCAAATAAAGGAGAAGAACCGATCCCCACCGATCAATTTGTTCGATGAGTTTCGCGGCTTTCATATAGCATTGACTCTACTCTCTTTTGCCAGCGCTCGTAAATGTCGGCGCGGCGATCGCTCACGTGAAACTTGAGAATGGAGTCGGAAATAACGACCGAACCGTCGCGTCGCGCGGCGGCGTCGACGATCGCCTTGGGGAAATGCCGCTGCTGCCAGCCGCGCATGAAGGCGCCGGGCAACAGCCCGAGCGGCGCGCTCAAAAGCCGCCAAACAAGCGACCGCCCGATCTTTTCACGAGACGAAGCCCAGCTGAGCTGGCGTGCCACCTCGTGATTTTTGGAGAAAAACTCCTCCACGGCCGCCGGGTTGCCGGAAAGCGGCTTCATCTGTCGCGTCCAATAGCGCATGTAAACGTCGTCGGCGCCGATGGCGAGCGCCCGCATGTCCAGCGCTTCGGTCGTAACAAAAAACGACAAGCACAGCTTGTCGCGATTGTCGCCGTTTTTCGGACGCAGATCAAAGGCGGCCGCAAGCGCGGCGCAGAAAAAACGCGTCCGCCAGATCGTGCCCGGCGCCGTCACGATGAAAAAATCAATGTCCGACCCGTCGCGCGCGTTGTCATAGGCGAGCGTGTTGCCCACGCCGGCAAATTCAACGCCGGGCAGCGCGGCAAAAATGCGCGCCCAGCGCCGCGCGCGGCGCCATTTCCGCGCCGAGAACAATTGGCGTTCGGCGCGGATCTGTTCCAAGCCGTCGCGATCAAAAAGCGAAAGACAACCGCCGTTCTCCTTGAGTGTCTTCCCGGCAACAAGCAGCGCAAGGGCCGCTTCGGCCCCGGCCGCGTCCGCCTCGTTCAGGCAAAGCAAACTTTTAACCTCCGCGCGCGTCAGCGGGAAGTCAAAAAGGTCAAAGTAGCAGACCGTCCGGATGATCGCTTCGCGGAGGTCCATAAAAATTTATGGTTTCGGCGTTTCCAGCACCTGCTCGTTCTTGTCTTGATGCGTTCGCAAGAAGAACCATTGCTGGAAGATCGCCATGAGCGTCGTGACGACCCAATAGAGGGTAAGGCCGGCCGGGAGCGAAATGCCGATGAAGACGGTGAAGGCCGGCATGATGTAGAGCATTTGTTTGTTGACCTTCGCCAGCTGATCCTCGTCCTTTGCCCCGGCGCCGGCGCCGGCGGGCGGGCGGTTCATGGGCAGCATCTTGGTTTGAACGAATTGCGCCAAGCCGGCGAGAACCGCGAGCGGGATCGACTTGTCGGCCAGCTTCAAAAAGCCGAAGGCCACGGAATTGATCTGGCCGGGATTATGAACGAAGGGATAAAGCAAATTGAAGTCGGCTGAATTCAAACCGGAGCGCAGCACCTGGTAGAGCGCGATCAGGAACGGCAGTTGTACCAGCAGCGGCAAGCACGAAGAGAACGGCGAAACTTTTTCCTTGGCATACAGCTCCATCATCGCCTTGTTAAGGGCGGCCTTGTCGTCGCCGTATTGCGCCTGGAGCGCTTTAAGTTTCGGCTGGATCGTCTGCAGCGCGCGCTGCGATTTGAGCGCCGACTGCTGGAACGGCCACAGGATGAGGCGAATGACAACCGTGAGCACGATGATCGCGAGTCCGATGTCATGTCCCGGAATGATGCTGTATATCCACATGAGGGCGTTCAGCATCGGCTGGAAGAGAATGGTTGTGAAGAATGCTTTCATAACGAAATATCTAATGCCTAATTTCTAATATCTAATCCGGACTCTTGGCGCTTATTCTTTCGTTTCTTCAACTTTTTCTTCCTTGGCGGCTTCTTCAGGCGCGGCTTCGGTCGCGGCCTCGGGCGACGCCTCGACGACAGCCGGCACGCCGGAATCGAGAATGTTGATCTTCCAGCCGGTCAGCGAGGAGGCGAGGCGGACGTTCTGTCCGCCGCGGCCGATCGCGAGCGACAGCTGGTCGGCCGGCACGGTGACGGTCGCGATCTTTTCGGCGTCATTCAACTCGACC
>JAHFIF010000002.1:30343-30733 GCA_023246535.1 bacterium | reverse complement strand
GCAGGGGGACCATCCGTTCGCCGTCCGTCCGCACGCCGCCGGCGCCGATCCGGTCGACCGCTTCTTTAAGCGTCGTTTCCAGGTCGGTATGCACGGGGATGCTTTCGTTTTTGGCGTGATGAACCATGTAGCGCATGCCCGGCGCGCCGTCGGGGTGCCCCAAAACGACCTTGCCCGATTCGTAGAACATTCCAAATTCGACATTGGTGGTAAAGGCCGGCAAATCTTTGAGGTCGCGCGGCACCCAGAACGCAATTACGTCCGCCATGTTCAAATGGTCGTATTCCCAATTGACCTGGGCGTCGTAATCCGTCGGCCATTCGCCGTTTCTCGGGAGCGGCACAAAGACGACGCCATCATAGCCCAGCGTTTCCAGCGTTTTTAGCGCAT